>JAAYJR010000141.1 GCA_012522835.1 Bacteroidales bacterium | reverse complement strand
TCATATCGAGAGCCTGATCTCTGACCAGGAACTTTTTAATTCAATAGGAGCTAATGCTATTGAGTATATCCATGAAAAATTTGATAACTTAACGCTGGCAAATTCACTTATTGATTTTTACAAACAGCATATTTAATGACGATCAAAGTTATATTCTGGATCCTTGTGGCAATTCTTTTTTATGCATACCTGGGTTATGCTATTATCCTGTTTTTTATGGTACAGGTTAAAAGATTGTTTTATCCGGAAAAGAGGGAGAGCTATGATGGGTTTGAACCTGAAGTTTGTCTGTTTGTTACTGCCTATAATGAGAAAGACTATATTGACAAAAAAGTTGAAAATACCCTTAACCTGGATTATCCACGTGAAAAGATCCAATATATCTGGGTTACTGATGGTTCTGATGACGGCACACCTGAATTGTTAAGAAAATATGATAATATGGAAGTTTTCCATTTGTCTGAACGAAGGGGCAAGATGCATGCGATGAACAGAGGTATGCAATTTGTAAAAACTCCATTTGTGATTTTTTCTGATTCCAATACTTTCTTGAATAAAAATGCTATACGTGAGATAGTTGCTAAGTTCCGTGACCCTGACACAGGGTGTGTAGCCGGCGAAAAGCGGATTATTGAAAATAATGCGGAGGATGCTGCTGCTGCCGGTGAAGGTTTATACTGGAGATACGAATCCCGGATTAAAAAAATGGATTCTGAATTGGGCTCTGCCGTAGGAGCAGTCGGAGAATTATTTGCTATCCGTACCGGCTTATACGAGCAAATTGAGGAGGATACTATCCTTGATGATTTTATTATTTCACTGAGGATCGCACAACAAGGATATAAAATTGCATATACTTCATCAGCATATGCAGAAGAAACAGCCTCTCTTAATATCCAGGAAGAGTTAAAGCGTAAGATCAGGATAGCCGCCGGAGGAGTGCAGGCCCTGATCAGGATGAAGGACCTGCTTAATCCATTCCGCTATGGCCTGCTTACCTGGCAGTATTTTTCACACAAGGTGCTTAGATGGACCCTGGCTCCAATATCACTGTTTTTGCTGCTTGTTGTTAATGCTTTAATAGTATGTGGCCCGTACCCTCAGGATAAATTTAATATTTATTCCCTGTTTTTATTTTTGCAGATCCTCTTCTATCTACTGGCTTTTGCAGGCTTTATCTTTGAAAATAAAAGGATCCGTTTCAAGGGATTATTCCTGCCATACTATTTTGTTTTTATTAACATAGCTTCTGTTCGTGGTATTTTCAGATATTTACTGGGGAAACAGCCAGCATGGTGGGAGAAATCAAAAAGGGCCGGGGGTTGATTAATGATTTTATCTCATTCTTGAATTTTTTATGTAATTTTGCACCTGACTTTAAAGGAGGCGAATCATGACAGATATAAAGTTGAATAATATCCCTGAAGCTGTAGAAGCTATCAGAAAAGGTGAATTGGTAATTGTAGTGGATGATGAGGACAGGGAAAACGAAGGTGATTTTATTGTAGCATCAGAATTAGTTACCCCTGAAATAATTAATTTTATGACCATTCACGGGCGGGGATTGATTTGTGTGGCATTGACTGAGAAACGTTGTGCTGAGTTGCAACTGGACCTTATGGTTGGTCAAAACACATCTTTTCATGAAACTCAGTTTACAGTCTCTGTAGATGCTATCCACCCTGTTGTAACTACCGGAATTTCCGCTGTTGACAGGTCAGCTACAATCAGAATGCTTGTTGATAAGAATACCAAACCTGAACAGTTGGCAAGGCCTGGCCATATTTTTCCATTAAAAGCCAAGAACAGGGGAGTATTAAGGAGGAGTGGCCATACCGAGGCTGCAGTAGACCTGGCCAGACTGGCAGGGCTATATCCCTCAGGTGCACTTGTTGAGATCATGAATGATGATGGTACAATGGCAAGATTGCCACAGCTTGTTGAACTGGCCGGGAAATTTAACCTTAAGATCATAACTATTAAAGACCTGATCTCATATTTATTTCAGAATGAGAGCCTTATAATAAGGGGTGAAGAAGTACCTTTACCTACTCAATACGGATTCTTCAGAATCGTTCCCTTTCTTCAGGAATCAAACGGAGCTGAACACGTTGCCCTCATAAAAGGTGAATGGAAAGAGGATGAGCCTGTCATGGTAAGGGTACACTCATCTTGCATGACCGGTGATATTTTTGGTTCGCTGCGCTGTGAGTGCGGGGACCAGCTGCATAAGTCGATGGAAATTGTTGAAAAAGAGGGTAAAGGAGTAATTGTTTATATGATGCAGGAGGGAAGGGGAATAGGACTGGTCAACAAAATTGCTGCATATAAATTGCAGGATCAGGGACTGGATACAAT
>JAAYJR010000056.1 GCA_012522835.1 Bacteroidales bacterium | reverse complement strand
TTTTTCGAAATAGTTAGACAGGTTACAATTCAGGGCAACCGTTATTTTTTCTTCACCTGCAAGTTCGATCAAATATTCAGCAGGTTCTTTTATTCCGTGAAAATAGTAATCATACTCATAATTGCCCCACTTATCGGCCGGCAATGAGTTAAAATAGACATAATCAACCGGAAAGGTATTTATCTGATGCCTCAGAGGCCAGACTAACAATACAAAAAACATACCTGCAATAGGGTATGATACATTCTTATGGACAGAGGAAACCCATCTGATGAGACTGAACACACCCAGGACAGACATAACCGCTAATGACGGCATTATAAAAAGCATCTGCCTTACACCGCTGTACAGGTTAGATCCGATAGCAATAACATATATGAATGGAAATGCAAAGGAAAAAAAGATAAATCCTTCAAAAAATATTTTATCATTGTATTCCCTGGCGAAAAGGTACCTGATCAAGAAAACTATAAAAACTGCTGATCCGGCTAAAAAGAACATCGGAGTGGAGATTAATATCCATTTTGGCAGATAGTACCATGGCAAATCGGTACTCCAGACTATTTTACCTTCAAATGCCTGCTTTATACTTATTGAATAGTGCTCCATAACACGGAGGCTTTGAAGTGGATTGACAAATACATTCTGCAATGCATATGGCCAGAAGATCAATCCAGCGAAATATCCCACAATTAAAATCATTATTCCCCTTAAGACAAGAGTTGACACCAGAGCCCTGTCAGAAAAAATTTTTAGCAGAAGATCCTGGTTAAATGCAAAATAAAAAACAAGACCGGCTGCCAGATAGGGAAAAAGTATAAACCCTCCGCTTCTGACTGAAACAGTAAAAGCTATTGCCAGTGCCAGAAATATTGATGTTCTCCATCGCGGACGGGGAAGTTCCTCAATAAATTTTATTATAAAATATATACCTGCAAGATAACCGGTTGCAAATGGAATATCTTTAAGGTTGCCGAATGCCTGTCCCGAGAGCCTTGGCATAAAAATGACAGCTAATATGGTAAAAGCTCCGGCCGTCCAGGAACCTGTAATTCGCCTGGCAAGCAATCCGGCCAAAAGCAAAAGCAACCAGAAAAAAAATGCTCCGGTAAAATGCCTGACAAGAAACTCATCGCTGACCTTAAATATCCTGTTAACAAGGGCAGTGAAATTATCGACCGACTGCCCGTAATATTTCAGGTTGCTTTTAGGGGTGTCCAGGCAACTTGTATCCATACCGGCAGTAAAGTACCAGTTGACAACCTTTTTTGCATGAGGATAGTGAAGCTGTTCATCAACATTAACAGCAGCATGCGGGGCAAGGATCATCAATGCCAGTCCGGACAAAACCAGCACACCAATAAACAGATATTTAGATTGAAATATTTTA
The DNA here is from genome assembly GCA_012522835.1 of Bacteroidales bacterium. GTDB lineage: Bacteria > Bacteroidota > Bacteroidia > Bacteroidales > Prolixibacteraceae > JAAYJR01. The sequence goes on along the minus strand of JAAYJR010000056.1, from coordinate 2,613 downwards.
GCTGTTTCAGTCATAAATTTTTTGCACGAAATATATAGGACGGCCTTGAACTTCTTTAAAAATCCGATAGATATATTCACCAATCAGTCCTAAAAAGGTAAGCTGCACCGAACCGAAGAAACTAATTGCCAGAAACATAGAGGACCACCCTATTGGGGCAAGGCCAAGAAATTTAGAGGCGAGGGCATATACAATTGCACAAAAAAAGAAAATAACACCCAACACTCCCAGCCAGATGCATGCTCTGATTGGCCATTTGGAAAATGAATAGATTGCATCGGTAGCCAGTGTAAAGAGTTGCTGCCTGCTCATCTTAGCTTCCCCTTCGGGACGGTCCGGACGGTCATAATATATATATTCATGTCTGAAACCAATAAAATTGCGAATGCCGGGTATATATCGGTTCCTTTCTGTAAATTTAAGCATAGCCTGATGAGCCAGCCTGTTCACAATACAGAAATTACCTGTCTGGGCCACCTGTTGCCCTTTGGTGACCTTATCGAAAATACGATGAAAAATATTTATATATAACTTTTTTGTGAACTTTTCATTTCTCGATTGCCTGACGGCAGAAACAATATCAGCGTCGGTGGACTTAATTTTTTCAAGCAATACCGGCACCAGCTCCGGCGGATCCTGAAAATCGCCATCCATAATGACCACATATTCTCCTGAGGCATATTCAATACCTGCTGTGAGGGCAGCCTGTAATCCAAAATTTCTAGAAAGTGATATTATTTTCAAATAGGGATTACCCTCTCTGAAGCTCAGCAATTTTGGCAAAGTAGCATCACTACTGCCATCATTTACACATATCACCTCAAATTTTTCCCCACTCTTTTCCAGTGCTGTCCGGAGCTCCTCCAGCAGACGCTCAACCAATTGTTCCTCGTTAAATAACGGAATGACCACTGAGATCATGATAATGCTTTTTATTCTTTATGCTGTGTTCCCGGCAGGGGTACCGGAAATTCCATATCCACAGGCCCCATAACATATTCAGACGGTCCGAGCCGTTCTGCCGAGTTCATCATATCCTCCCAGGTAACCTTTTGTCCGGTATATGCCGCCGTCCTTCCCATAATTGCAGTCAGGTTTGAGATTGCCGTCCGCTCCGCCTCAACAACAGGTTTATGATCCCTGATAGCGGTTATCATATCGATATGTTCCTGAACATAGGGTGATATTTTTGGCATTCCGGTCGATTTGCCATCTCTGGTTGTTGGATATTCGTATTGCCATTTAATGGTACCATCATGGTTAAAAATTGTATTTACGCAGTTTGAATACCCTTCAGTCCCCATGACCAGTTCCCCCAGGGAGTTAGCACACCCGTCAATCTGCCTCGACATACTGTGGGAGAAGATTCCGTTGCCAAAATCAAAATCCACACTGAAAAAATCGTATTGATCGCCGGTTAACCTGCGCACCCTGCCACCAAATCCGATAGCTGATTCGGGGATTTTGCCCATAAACCAGTTTATAACATCAATATTGTGCACATGAGTATCCAGGAAATGGTCTCCGCAGAGCCAGCAGAAATTATTCCAGTTACGCAGCATATATTCCATATCGCTCCAGCCCTCTTCGCGTGTACGAAACCAGACATGTGTCTGCAGCCACCAGGCCTTTGCAGATGTTATCTCACCTATTGCACCGGATGCTACCTGCCTGTATGTTTCTATATAATCATGCTGATGTCTCCTTTGGGTTCCGCACACAACTGTAAGTCCCATGCTCTCAGCCTTCTTAGAGGTAGCTATTATTTGCCTTGCACCCACCGGGTCGACTGCAACCGGTTTTTCCATAAATACATTCTTCTTTGCCTGGACAGCGGCATCAAAATGTGCTGGCCTGAAATGTGGCGGTGTTGCCAGCAGAACTAAATCCAGATCCAGTCCCAGCAACTCTTTATAACTATCAAAACCCCAGAAGCAGTTTTTCTCCGGAACTTCAACTTTTTGCTCTTTCAACTTACTGTGGCAGTCCCATACCTTATCTTCAAAAACATCAGCCAGAGCAACCAGTTCCAGGTCATTGCCGGCAGATAAAAAATTCAGGGCTGCACCAGTCCCTCTGTTACCGCATCCGATAAGTCCTGCCCTTATCTTACTTCCGTCGGGCGCCTTCTCCAGCAAAGGGGGAAATTCGTAATCAACTGCTAATTTTTTTCTGCTGCAGGAACTGAGTGCGCTCAATCCTGCAAGACCGGCGGCTCCCACCAGGGCTGACCGCTCTATAAAGCTTCTTCTCGAAAGTTGATCCTTTTGCATTGTATCTGTTTTTTATTTTTCAGCATAATCATAATCAGGGTCATATTCACACACTACCCTGAACCCTACATGGTTACAGTCTGAGTACCACCAAATACTTTTTGGTATTTGCGGATCAGTGACCAGCCAGTCCCTGGTCATCGTGAAGTCACGCTTTGCAACCCTAAGATCTTTCGCGCTGTTTTTAAACGACCCCCCCCTAACAACATGTTCAAGTCCTTCCCTGGGCCCCCTGGGATTCTTAACAACTCCCTGCGGATATTTGGAATATACCTGTGGATCGTAGTAATCAAGGCAAAACTCAGCCACATTACCCAGCATATTTTTCAGGCCAAAGGGG
>JAAYJR010000515.1 GCA_012522835.1 Bacteroidales bacterium | reverse complement strand
CAAAGAGGATTTTTAAAAGGTATATTTGGCGGGGTAAATAAGGTGAAAACAGATACTATCCTTGTAGAAAAGAATCTGGAACGAACTGAAATAAAGGATGAAATCCAAAATCTTGAATCCCTGATCACTGCCAAGGATGCACAAATAAATATTCTTGAATCCAAATTAATTGAGAGAAATGGCGAGATTGGAGAGAAATTAAATCAGTTGATATTACGCAGAGAGAACTTTGAGGCTGAAAACCGGCTCATAAAAACAGCAGAGGCTGACCAACTGGCGCAATTAACATATAAAAGGATGGCGGCATTTTCAGCGGCTGCAATGTTGCTGTTACTTGTTGTTATTTTTATGTTATTCAATTATCAAAGGAAGTCAAGATCCTACCAGAGGGCATTACAAAATGCAAAGCTCGAAGCAGAGAGACTGGCTTCTGCCAAAGAGCAATTTGCGGCAAATGTAAGTCATGAGCTGCGTACACCGGTAAATGCTATTTACAGTCTTTCTGAACAATTGCATCAACAATCGGGAGAAGGGCAGATCAAAAATCAATTGGCAATTTTAGCCAGTTCTGCCAGTCATCTCAGGTCAATAATTAATGACACTCTTGATTTTTCTAAAATACAGACGAAAAAACTAAAGATCGATTCAGTTCATTTTTCTCCTGTTTCTGTTTTTGAAGAGGTAATAAACATTCAAAACATCGAAGCCGCTAAAAAAGGAATTTCCCTGAAATATAATCCTGTTCATCCTTTGCCAGATGCACTCATTGGAGATCCTTTAAGATTAAAACAAATACTTATTAACCTGGTGGGAAATGCAATTAAGTTTACTGAAACAGGGGAGGTTGTTCTTGAAGTAAGGTCAACCAATGAAACAGAAGATAAGGTAAATCTGGATTTTTTTGTTAAAGATACAGGGATAGGCATATCAGCAGAGAATATTGACAGCATTTTTGATGAATTTGTACAGCTGGAAAATGTGGGGGGTAAAAAGTATAGCGGAACCGGCCTGGGACTTTCGATTGTCAAAAAATTGGTGGAGATGCAGGACGGAAAAATAACACTGGAAAGCGAACCAAATAAAGGTACGGTTGTATTTGTTTCAATACCCTGTCTGAAGGGTGATCCTGAACAAATTGAATTAAATGAATCAGTTATTCCTGATATCCCGGAAAATTTCAGATCATCATCTGTGCTCATTGCAGATGATGAGGAATTTAACAGATATGTAATTAAAAATATTTTTAATAAATGGGGAGTCAGATATGACGAAGCGGCAGATGGGGAAGAGGCCGTTAAAATGGCATTGGTAAAAAAATATGATATAATTCTTTTAGATGTAAGAATGCCGCGAAAAAACGGGTTTGAGGCTGCCAGAGAAATCATAAAAGCTGATCCGGAGGCTACAATAGTGTCTGTGACCGCTTCTGACCGTAAGGTGGATCGCGAAGCATGTATTAAGGCAGGAATGAAAAACTTCTTACTGAAACCTTTTTCAGAAAATGATCTTTTCAATGTCCTTTTTCCTCTTTATAATCATTCAATTACTATCCGGCAGGAGCAGTCTGATATAGATCCTGATGAACTTGAGAAACTTGGCAATGGTGATCCTCAATTCCTGAAAGAAATGATCCTGCTGTTTATTAAAACTACAGAAGAAGGATTATGTAAAATTAAGGAAGCTGTTGATGCTAAAGATCTGGAAACTATTACTGAAACCGCTCATAGGATGGCTGCTCCCAGTAAACATATTAATGCCCATGATCTTTATGAGAAATTAAAAAAATTAGAATACGCCCCTCATAGCATGGACCCCCAAATTATAAATGATCTCTATACAGAAGTCAAAGAAGAAGCCGGTAAGGTGATTGAGTTTTTGAAAAGATTTGTTCAGGAAATGCAAGAATAACTTTCTTCAAGACCTTTCACGCTGCGATAACCTTGCACGCTGCGATCGCTGCGAGAAACTTATCACGATGAGATCGCTGCGAGAAACTTATCACGCTGCGATCGCTGCGAGAAACTTTCACGCAATAAATCTAAAGGTTGATATAACTTGAGAACAAGATATATTATGAATTTAGGGAATAGAAAAATTTTGAGTACTTTCGATAAATAATTTTAAAGGAAGAAATTTAAACTTAACATAATGGAGGATAAACCTTTCCGGATATTTGTGGTTGAAGATGATGAATGGTACAACAGGTTGTTAGTCCATAACCTTTCAATGAATCCGGATTATGATATAGAATCATTTAAAACAGGAAAGGAATGTCTTGATAATCTCTATAAATCTCCGGACGTAATAACACTTGATTACCGGCTTCCGGATATTAAGGGACTTGAAATACTCAAAAGGATTAAACAGGAGAATGAAGAGATCCAGGTTATTTTGATTTCTGAGCAAAGTGAAATTGAGGTCGTAGTGGAACTACTTAAACATGGGGCTTACGATTATATTGTAAAATCCAGGGATATCCGTGAAAGGCTTTTAAATACAGTTCAGAACATCAGAAAGGGAGTACGGCTGAAAAATGAGGTGATTTCATTGCGCGGTGAAGTAAAGAGAAAATATGAATATGCCAGTTCAATAATAGGGAAGAGCAATGCGGTTGAGAATATTTATAATCTTATTGAGAAAGCCACCCGCACCGGAATAAGTGTTACTATTTCAGGGGAAACAGGTACAGGCAAAGAGCTAGTGGCAAAGGCAATTCATTATAATTCAACACGATCTGATAAACCTTTCGTGGCTGTTAATGTTGCCGCAATTCCAAAGGATCTTATCGAAAGTGAACTTTTTGGATTTGAAAAAGGAGCTTTTACAGGAGCCGGATACAGGCGGATAGGCAAGTTTGAAGAAGCTAATGGAGGGACACTTTTCCTTGATGAAATTTCTGAAATGGACTACTCCCTTCAGGCAAAAGTATTGAGAGCCCTGCAGGAAAAGGAAATTGTAAGGATTGGCAGCAACAAAGTTGTTAAAACAGACTGCAGGATAATTGTTGCAACTAATAAAAACCTGCAGGAGCTTGTATTGAAAAAAGAATTCAGGCAGGACCTTTATTATCGTATATACGGCCTGCATATTGAACTTCCTCCCTTACGCGACAGGGGTAATGACGTAATAATCCTTGCCAAACACTTTATAGGTGAATTTTGTAATGATAACAATATTCCGCTTAAAACACTTTCTAAATCTGCAGTTGATAAACTTTTGAGTTACAGCTTTCCCGGAAATGTAAGAGAACTGAAATCAGTGATGGAACTTGCTATTACTATTGCAGATACAGAAATAGTAACCGGAGAGGATATCATTCTTGAGAACCAGGCTCTTTTAGAGGATATCGATAATAATGAAATGACTCTCAGGGAATACAATATCAGGATCCTCAACAAATATCTCAGGAAATATAATAATAATACGTCTCTCGTTGCTGAAAAATTGGGCATTGGTGTTGCAACTGTTTACAGAATGATGAAACGAGAATGATTGTAAATTTAAGCTTCTTGCAAGATTCAATTCTGATTGAATCATTCTGATAATTAATTATCAAAAAGATAAAATATCTATGTTTGCAAAAAGCAACTAACTCCTTGTCAAATAATAACATACAATAATATAATTTTTGGTACAGCAATTGGACAATACTGTCTGGTTAGACAAAATACATACCCCTGTTATGAGGGTATTTTCTGTCGAACAGCGGGAATGTTTAATTAAATTTTGGGAGGACCAAAAAATGAAAGATGTTGAAATTAAAAAGAAAAATGCAGGGAAAAGCCGGGATAAATCAATTATCAACAGCATTATACCGGGAGCAATTATTGTTTTATTAATCATGGCCGGAATGTATATATTCATAAACAGGAATACCAGGATTAACCAGCTTACGGCTGAGAAAGAAAAACTTAATTTTCTTATAGAAACCAGGGATTCAGTGATCAGTGACCTGGACGGGACAATAAGTGAAATAGAGCAGAATCTGACTTTCATCAAAAATAAAAGAGGTCAGTTAGAACTTCAACAAGATGAAGGCAGCCCGGCTACAAAAGAGAGAATCATAGAAGATATAACTCTTATGAACACTATGCTTGAAGAGAGTGAGAAGAAAATAGAGGAATTGAATAACAAGTTAGCAACCTCTGATGTTAACCTTAAATCCTTCAGGAACAGGATTGCCAGGCTCACAAAGGAACTGGATGAGCAAAACCAGGTTATTGCCAGCCTGAAAAAAGATTTAGAAGAACGTGACAGTCAGTTAGCAGAAATGGATGAACAAGTTGCCTTTCTGCAAACAGAGGTTCTTGGAATGAGTGATTCCCTGAAAACTATGCAAAATTTCATCAGCGAATCTTCACAAAAGATCGAGGAGTTGGATCAGGAACTGAACAAAGCATACTGGGCTTTTGGTACATTCAGAGAATTGAAAGAACATGGTGTGGTATCAAGAGACGGAGGTATCCTGGGAATATTTGGAGCCGACAAATCAGTAAAGAAAGATCTGAATGAGGAATATTTTACCGAACTGGACATCAGAAACTCCCAAATTATACCTCTATATACGAAAAAGGCTGACGTTATTTCAGAGCATAGTGACAGCTCTTACCAGTTTGTTTATGAGGATGATCTGGTTGCCTACCTTGAGATCAAAGACCCTAAAGAGTTCTGGAAGTTAACAAAATATGCTGTTATTGAAGTGAGATAGTTTGATGATTTACTACATTACCAAAATTATTCAGATCGAATTATCTGTTATTTGATATATTTTGACTTGGCTGCGATACAATATAAACTGGAGAATGAACTGCACAGGAAAATAGATGTTGGATTCGTTGACAGAAGTTATAATATTAACATCAAAAACATTAACTACAATTTCAAAACCCACATGCAATCATTTTCATATAAGTACTAAATTATCTCCAAATTAATTACGAAAAAAGCGTTGCGTAAATTTCGTAATTTATATATCATTATAATATAGTTATTTGTAATGATAAATTTATATTTTGATTTGTGAGTAAAATTGCGTAAATTTCGTAAAAAATATCTTATGAATCCTTTTATTATTTCTGGTTATAAGAGTCCGGAATATTTTTGCGACAGGCAGGCAGAGACATTAAAAATTATGGATGCTATTGAGAATTCAAGGAATGTCACCCTGGTCTCATTTCGCAGATTGGGAAAGACCGGATTATTAAGACATGTTGAACATAAGATAGGGAGTAAAATGCCCTTTCTTTATATCGATCTATATCCAACGCTTGAGTTGCAAGATTTTATAAATCTCTTTTCTAATAGCATCATTCATGGTTTAGAGCCATTAACCGACAGGGTAATCCGAAAAGTAACTGCATTTTTTAGCGCATTAAGGCCAAGATTTTCATTTGATCCGCAAACAGGCTCACCATCAATTGAGATAAACATAGCAGACCGCGGCGAGGCAAACATGACCATTCATCTGCTATTTGACTATATCCGTCAATCAGGACGTAAAGTTACGGTTGCATTTGACGAGTTTCAGCAAATTCTTGAATATCCTGAAAAGAATGTAGAAGCTCTGCTTAGGACAGAAATCCAAACAAATACAGAATCTTGTTTTATCTTCTCCGGAAGTCAAACCCATATGCTCCTTTCTATGTTTAATGAATATTCAAGGCCTTTTTATCAAAGTTCTGAGATTCTGGAGCTTGGGAAAATTAAAAAAGATGAATATGCCACTTTTATTTCAGAATTTTTCTCTCGTTTCAATAAAGATCTTTCAGTTGCGGTTGCTGAATATATTTATGATATAAATGGAGGAATTACCTTTAATGTTCAATACACTTGCAATAAATTGTTTTCTTCAGGTATTGATAAAATAGAAGAAAGAGATGCTATAAAAATGTTGGATAAAATCCTGGAAGAGAATGAGATCATATATTATAACTACCGAGAATTGCTAACAAAGCTACAATTTCAGCTTCTGCGTGCTATTGCAAAAGAAGATAAAGTGGAAAAACCCTATTCAGAAAGGTTTGTTCAGAAGTACAAATTAGGTGCTGCCAGTTCAGTCAGATCTGCAATTGACGTGCTCAAAGGAAAAGGGATGTTAATGGAAGATCAGGGATTGAGGGTAACGGACAGGTTTTTTTCATTATGGCTAAAAAAGCAAATATAAAATTGAAATCCTTTCCGGAATTTTTTCTTTTCAATCGTATACATAACCGTGTAATAACTAAATCATACCGTTAAAAAAACATGATTAGGAATCTAAAGGCCGCGATTTTTGGTGTCCGCACATGATAACAAAGTTGTACGGCAAGTTTGTTTTTTGGGTAATTTGATCATTACTAATAAACAAATTTGCATATTAGAAATAAACAAACTATTTTTGTTTATATTTTATATAAAAATGATAAAACAATCTGATCTTTCAGCGATAATTGACTCCCAGTATGAAAGGCTGATGACATCAGACTTTGGTCTCGAGAGGTATTTATTAAAAAAGTTGCCGGAGAAACAAGGGAATCATGCATTAATTATTTCAGGAATTCGACGCTGTGGAAAAAGTACACTTCTTGGACAACTCATTAAGAAAGTACCTTCACATGGATTTTTTATAAATTTTGATACACCCAAATTGTATAATTTCGAAATATCTGATTTTAAACTGCTTGATCTTATCATTAAAGAAAATGATTACGAACATCTATTCTTTGATGAAATTCAGGTAGTTAAAGGGTGGGAACTTTATGTCAGACAAAAATTGGATGAAGAGTTCACTGTTGTAATAACAGGTTCAAATGCTTCACTACTAAGCAGGGAGTTAGGTACAAAACTGACAGGACGGCACATCACCAAAGAGTTATTTCCGTTTTCGTATACGGAATTTATACGGTTTATGCAAATAAAATCGAATGAAGAATCTTTTCAGAAATATTTTGAAACAGGAGGATTCCCGGAGTTCGTTAAAATAAATAATCCGGACATATTAACTTCCTTATTTGATGATATCCTCTTTAGGGATATTTCTGTCAGATTTGGCATACGTGATGTTAATTCACTGAAAAGATTGCTTCTTTTTTTGGTGGCAAATGTTGGAAACCTGATCACTGCAACAAAATTAAAGCAAGTTCTTGGGATTAAGAGTTCAGCAACTATCTTAGATTATTTTTCCTATTTCGAACAAACTTACCTTTTGGGATTATTGCCAAAGTTTTCACATTCTTACAGAGCTCAACTGATAAATCCCAGAAAAATTTATATCATTGATAATGGTCTTATCAATGCAGTATCTCCTTCACATACAAAAGATGCCGGTAAAAAACTGGAAAACATTATTTATTGGCATTTTCGTCAACAAAATAAAGAACTGTTTTATTATAATGAAACGGGCTCTGAATGTGACTTTGTTGTTGCCGCAAAGAATAAAGTAGAGAAAATCGTTCAGGTTTGTTATGAGTTAACTCCCGAAAATTCTTCCCGGGAAGAAAAAGGATTATTAGAGGCAATGAATTTTTTCAATATTGATAAAGGTACAATAATCACTATGGACCAACAGGATAAGATCAGACATAAAAATATGCAGATTGATATTATACCGGCATATGTTTATATTGACAATCTGGATGGATAAATCCCGGGTTTTTCAATTTCATACATTTCCAAGCGACGGTGACAGAAAAAATAATTTAAAAATGTTATCTTTTAATCATAAAAGAAAAAACAGATAACGATTAAGATACAAATGACAGGAATTTCCACCAGGTATTTCTGATAATAACTGAAAATCCTGCTTCAGGATAAGCAGATGTAAATTCAGTGGGTGGTTTTATTTTTTTTTTGTTTGCAATTTGAACTCAAAAGCTTCAAGTTTTCCATTATATTCTTCAATCAAATCTATCTCTTTTTGATTATATGTTCTCCAGAAATAATAATAACCTTACCTTTAAAAAGGTTTTTTTCAATAACTTGTTGAATAGTTCTGGTATAAATTTATATATAATTTATGAAGTTATCTTCACAAATTTATTATAATTTATGAAATAAACTAGAACTTTTATTGAATTTTCAAAAAACAGGCAGTGAAAATATCTATAGCAACATTTTCAAGTTTATTTTTATATTTACCAGCTCATTAGATTAAGGGCCTTATTTATTTTAATTAAACTTAGAAATCCACCTTCTTTGAAGGTGGTAATGTATTTTGTAGCTTTGCTATAAAAACGATGAGTAAATATAAGAAACTTTCTCATGTAATATATTATCATGTATATCATATAGTATGGACACCAAAATACAGATTCAGAGTATTAGAAGGGCCGATAAAAGATTTTGTATCAGAGTCATTGCGTTCTTTATGTGAATGGAAGCGAATCGAGATATTAGAGATGAATATTCAGTTTGATCATGTTCATATGGTAGTTAGTATTGAACCAAAGCTGTCAGTATCAGCTGCAATGGGTATATTAAAGGGAAAAACGGCAATAAAGATTTTCAAGAGTTTTCCTGGATTGAAGAAGAAACCATATTGGGGCAATCATTTTTGGTCAAGAGGATATTGTTCGAGTACAATAGGACTTGATGAAGATAAAATAAGAAAATATGTAAAATATCAGGAAGAGCAAGAGAAAAAAGAAGAAGCACAACAGCTGGGATTTGAGTTTTAGCGCCCTTTGGGTGCTTTTTACAAAGCCACCTTCTCAGAAGGTGGATTCTTTACT
>JAAYJR010000353.1 GCA_012522835.1 Bacteroidales bacterium | reverse complement strand
GAAAAGTTGTCCTCCTGAAGCGACCACAAAGTCATTTGGGACATTGATATCGTCATTGTAAACACCAAAATCGGCAAAAAACTCTGAATTCGCATGGTACTCGTGACAATGCCATCCGCCGCTTTCACGTCCTCGTTCTCCTGCATTTTCATAAACACCAATTTTTGGAAACCATTGACCCACAAAAAAGAAATTCCGGTTGTAACCCGAACGGGAACGGACAATATATTTTGGTAGTTTGGTGACAAAATCCATATGCAATCGTACGGTATCACCGGGTTGCGCCAATTCCGGCAGCGTGATGGTAAAAACAGTCTGGTCGGTTTTATTTTTATCATCAGGGGAAATATAGGTCAGAGAACCTGTAACATCAATATTATTATCTGTTTTTACGTTGATAACATTAATCCAGCCCCATACAGCTTCAGCATCAATAGAATCTTTTTCTTCAGGCAAAGAAAAACGCAGCTCTTTCATGAAAGTACTCTGATTGTTTTTAAAGGCATTCATGTAGGCATGAAAATGTAGTTCAGAAATTGGCTCCCTGGCGTTGTTTATCCATGTTAAGGTTTGCTTGGCTGTGATTGTCTTTTTCTTGGTGTCAAGTTTAGCACTGATATCGTAATTAGCAATTCGGTTACTCAGGGGTTCTTTGAAAATTACATTTCGTGCTTTTACTGAAATGGAAAAGTTGATTAGGGTGAATAAAGTCAATAAGGAATATTTTTCATGAAGTGAAATATATTTAAAATCCATATAAAAGTTAAGGATAATTTAACTGGAAAACAAATTATTAGGAGAGAAAAAAATTGGATAATAATAAGAATGTGCTATTACCAAAACAGACATTTGTTTGATTCGGTGAAAACTGAAACAAAGAGTGATATTATTTATTTACCTATTACATGTGGCCAAAGAACCAAGTGGTTACTAATACGAATCCCATAGATTCAATTGGCATATCAATGGATTATAAATGGTTCATTTAGATGGTAACTCATGCTAAGTACTCACAAATCAGGTTGCAACTTCCTCCTGTCAGGGGAGCCAGACAGGACAAGAGGTCATTTTAATCTCATTCAATCGTATGCTTTAATGGTATTCAACTGAATTTGCAAGCAAATTTCGACCTCTTTTTTTGTTTCTGACCCTTCGAAAACCTTGTAAACACTAAGTAAAACCTGACCCGGGGTGGTGAATTCAAAAGTTGCAACCCGTCCGTTTTCCTCCGAATAAAGAAATTAGGAGGACTTCCTTATCCAAGAAATATCGTATATTCAATAAAATTCTGGCATATCTGGTTTCGGAATAATCAGTTAACTTATTGTATATTTGTAATTATGAACAGGAAAGGTAAAAATATAATTCATCTGATAAAAGTCAATATTGCGGAGACTGATCCTAAGGCCCGGGTAATTCTTTATGGCTCAAGAGCAAGAGGGGATGCGAAGAGAAATTCCGATTGGGATATTCTTGTTTTAACGGATTATCCCGTAACATGGCAAATTGAAAAGAAATTCAGGGATCATTTGTATGAACTGGAACTTGAAACCGGAGAAATACTATCGCTGTTTGTTTATTCAAAGAGTGATTGGGAGACCCGGCACCATATTACCCCTTATTACCATAATGTAATCGCTCAAGGTATCCAATTATGACTGAGGAAGAACGGATTGAATACTCCAAATTAAGAATAGAATCTGCCTTTAATACTTTTAAGGCTGCCCAGGTACTTTCAGAAAATGGATTTTGGAATTCAGCTGTTAACAGACTATATTATTCCGTCTTCTATGCTATAAATGCTTTGCTGGTCCGCAACGGAGTATTCGTCCAAACTCATTCAGGAATGAGAAATCAGTTTTCAAAACTGTTTATTAAAACCGGAAAACTGGATATAAAATATGGCAAACTCCTGGTGCAATTATATGACTGGAGGCAAAAAGGGGATTACGAGAACTTATTTGATTTTACGGAAGAAACAGTCAATTTTCTTTTTGATCCAGTCAAAGAAATGATCGAAACTATTGAAATTGAAATAAAAGGCGTAAAATGATTGCAGCTGAATTAATAGAGCATCTACATCAAGTCCACCCGGATACCAAAATTGTGGTACGGGGCTATGAGGATGATTAAACGATATTCTAAGATTAAGAACTATCAGGATTAAATATTGGCCTGATGCTGCATGGTATTATGGGGTCTACTCCGATAGTAAAGATCCAGATTCTATTGATGCAATTGACCTTTAAGGAGAAAATCCAAACGAGCAGAGATAATCCCCAGATTTCATCCGCTTGGTAATCAACACTCCATTTCAGCAACCAGTCTGGTTTTATATGGCATTCCCATGTGTCTTTATATTTGCCACTTAGAAGATGTGGTAAAAACTTTTTAGGCAGTGTTCCGTTTTTTGCCAGCCTGCGTATAGCATCTTTTAAGAGTTCGAGTTGATAACCCCTGTGTGTAATTGTCTTATAATCTTTTTTGAATTTGTTTGTATAATGAATTTCAAACATTTGAATCATTTTTCGAGTTGAGCAAACAGGTCATCAACATTTTTAGCTTGCATCCCTTTTTTTGCCCTGGCGTCGTTTATTGCTTCAATGGTTTCATCGTTTGGAATATGTTCAAATTCGATATCACTGCCTGTTTTTGCCATTTCGCGCAATAAACCCAAAAGGTGTTTCCCTCTTTTTGTGTTGGTGCGTATTTTTATGTGTACTGTTTCCATTGCAAAATTTCTTTAATAATTTACGCATAAATCACAATTTACCAATTACCTGTTTTATGGCTACTTTTTCCATTTCTTTATCTATTCCCAGGTACCCTGACAATAAAGATTATCAAAGTAAGGTTTATATTCTTCAATTTCACAAGTACACAGTCTTTAATAAGAACTTCAAAAAAAGTTTGGTGTGAATTCACACCAAACTTACCCTATTCAGGTTACAACTTCCGGCTGTCAGGGGAGCCACACTTGACAAGAGGTCATTTTAATCTAATTCAATCGATTATTTTTAAAAGTATTTGATTGAATTTGAAAACAAATTTCGACCTTTTTTTTTGTGCCCGAATCTCCACATCCCTCTTAAAATATGGTAGTTCAGAATATCCAATTCGATATAGCTCAGGTTGTAACTTTTAGAAATATTAGAGAGAATTTGTCTCTTTGATAAATAAATTAATTGGTAACTAATAGGTTTTTAGTATTTTATTATGGATTCAAGTCTAATTAAGTTGTTTAAAGGTCAAAGTAAATCGATATTATAATAGTGAATGAATTTAATTTGCTGAATCTATGAGACCAATTTTTCTGAATCTATCTAAAATCTGAAATTCATCTAAATCAGGATTAGTTCGATTGAGTAACTTTTCCCAATATTCATGGAAGCAGGGGTGAAGAATATATATCAAAACAAATTTTGTCTTTGAACATTGCTTCAATATCAATGTTATTTATATAAGTTTCAATTAAAACAATGAATAAAAGAAAACTACGAGTTCTGGTGCTTGGAGCAGGATTTGGAGGATTAGAGATTTCTACAATTCTTTCGGAGCGGATTGGCGATAGACTTGATCTTACGCTGATCGATAAAAATGATTCCTTTTTCTTCGGATTTTCCAAACTTGATGTGATGTTTGGTAAAAGATCTGTAGATTCAGTAAAGATGTATTATCATAAGATTGCCAAACCCGGAGTAAGATTCCGGCAAGAAACACTTGTTGCCATTGACCCGGTGAAAAAGCAAGTTACTACTAACAAGGGAAAATATTCAGCCAATATCCTGGTAATCGCTCTTGGTGCCGATTATGACATTAACGCGACTCCGGGTTTGTGGGAAGGCGGAAACGAGTTTTACTCCTTTGAAGGGGCAGTGCAATTGGGCAATATACTACCAACTTTCGAAAAAGGAAATATTATTGTAGGTGTAACAGGTTTCCCTTTCAAATGCCCCCCGGCTCCCAGCGAAGCTGCATTGTTGTTACATGATTATCTGTTGCAAAAAGGCATCCGTGACAAATGCAAAATCAGCCTTGTAGTTCCTTTTGAGTTGCCTATTCCTCCTTCTTTCGGAACATCAAAAGCGTTGTTAACTGCGTTCAAAGAAAAGAATATTGAATATATCCCGGAAATCATGGTTGGAGCAATTGAGCCCGGAAAAAAACTGGCTGTACTTGATGACGGGACTGAATTACCATTTGACCTTTTTATGGGCATTCCGGAACATCGAGTCCCCATAGATGTTGAGGAAAGCGGATTGCTTTTTGACGAATGGATTCCCGTGGATAAAAAGAACCTGAAAACTAAATTTGCAGGTATTTATGCCCTTGGGGATGTAGCTAATATGGGAACACCAAAAGCAGGGAATTTTGCCGAAAGTGCTGCATGTATTGTTGCCGAAAGCATAATTTCGGAGTTTCATGGTTTTGAAAGTATGGAGGAGCATAATGGATTAGGAACTTGTTTTGTTGAGTTTGGGGAAGGAAATGTCGCTCGTGTAGATGTTGATTTTTTTTTAGGTTCTTCTTCGTCAGGCAAACACTATGAAGCATCAAAAAAATAGCAGCAGAAAAAAAATCATATGAAAGTTCAAGAAAAGCCCGATGGTTCTGAACCAGAAAATCCATCAAATTTTGTCTATCCTAAGGGACTCTTAAACTTATAAATATCACAACATTAATATAATTATTTCACTCGAGAATCAAAAGCGATTTGGCGATAATTCACACCAAACTTCACCAATTTAGGTTGCAGCTTCCGGCTGTCAGGGAAGCAGACAGGACTAAGAGGTTAACCTTTAATCTCTTTTTTTATATACTAAATTCTTAAATCCTATTATTTAATTGGAGATTCATTGTTAATCCCTCTTAAGGATTCAGGTTGCAACTATTTGACTTAATCAGATTAAATGTATTTTATTGGAATTAGCTACTCTATACCTTTCGAAAAAAACATTTTAAATATTATTATTATATTTGATTTCAGCGATTTCCAAATCCAACCAGGTCCAGTCGCCTTCATCAAGTTTCCAGGTGGCGGTCATTTTAACCGGTACTTTTATATTGTTTATTGTTGCATGTTCCTGAATATCAATAACCCATTCATGGCGTTCTGAATCGGGTTTGTTACCTTTGTAGCGGAAAGTGCTGTATCGAATAACATCTCCGTTTTCGTTATAATAAAAGGTTCCCGAAACTTTTGTTCCCATGTAATCCATTGAAGCTTTTGCCGAGCGATTGTCAATTGCTTCCCAGGTAATATAAGGACTTAAAGCAGCCGATGGAAACCAAACTATTTCACCCAGAAAACGCTGCATTGTGCCTTCGTTAATTTTAGCTCCTTTTTCGTTTACAACAGTAAGGACGGAAAAAATTTTAATTAGCATTTCGCCTTTCCCATTAATAAACTTATCCCGTCCGGCTATTTTAATAAACTGCGGCATATTCATTCTTACTTTCCATATGAAGGCAGGATTTTGAATGGTAAAATATTGTTCGGCAGTGGCATCGCTCCACTTTTCCTGTTCGGGTTTCATTTTCATTTTGGCTTTTTGTTTTAGCCAAACCGTATGTATATTTTCCTGTCCCACAACTCCCGAAACTTCCAACCAACGTCTGACAGGTTCTGGCAAGTCTGAAATTTCCGATTCGTGAACTTTTGTTTTAGCAATTGTGTTGGATTGTTCCATAATCCCGGCAATTTCAGTTTCAGTTTTATTATTAAACCTTACCGTCAGTATCGAAACCACCGCCACAATCAGGATTATTAAATTGGCAATCATTCCGAATTTTGCATCATTCCAAACTGTAATTATTAAAACAGCAGAAATTACTGTTGCTCCAATGGCCAGCCAGCCCCAGCAACTTTCTTTTTTAATAAAACCAATTCCCGAGATAATTAACAGAACCGTTGCAAGCAACCAGAATAAGCCTGATAATTTTGAAAAATTACCTGTAAACCGGGGTAAATATGATATTTCAAATGCTTTTAAAAAGCCTAAAAAATGAATAGCCCCGTGCAATATAATAATCGTAGAAAAAATGAGTTTCATTTTTATTATTTTTTGAATAAATTTTTTATATGCGATTGAAAAACATCTCTTTATCAGTAATTACCAAATACAAAGATACAATTAGTAGCAATCCGGTTTGAATAACCTTGCTCATGGAGTGAGTGGCAAAAATTTCGTTAAAATATCCGGCAGTAATATGAAATACGACAGGCAACAAAATGTTCCGGTTGGTTTTGTAATAGAGCCAGTTCATAATAAGAACAAACGTAATCATGCTTGTCACAAAATTAAGTGAGTAAATTAATCCCGATTCTACCAGGGTGCTGTGGGAATAACCATTAATAAACGATAAGGGAAAATGCCGCTGGTTAAAATTACTTCCATAATGATTTACTTCATTTTGAATCAAAAGTAACTAAATACTTATAATCTTTGTCTTCTCTTGGCTTGTTTGTTGAGTCGGATTGTATATTAATTAAGACGTTTCCCAAAGTTCAAAGTCTTATTACGATGCAAAGTCGATACATTTTCAACTCTCCGTTTAAATTTAAATTAATAAAGAACTATCACCAACAATTTCAGAATTTTATATGAAACGAGCATGATTGTATATCACCCAAGTGTATGATTAAAACATATACAAGTTCCATATGATACCTTTGAAAATAAATAATTTTAATCGTATGAAAGTCGAATGATTTAAAAAATCAATCTTTATTCTGAAAACATATTCACATGTTCAAATTTAAAATTCACATGTTCAACCTTGAAAAATACTTGTTCATCAGTTTATTATTTTAAGATAAGCTACTGCAACCTACTTTTGAACCATCATTTTATTGAAAATTTATTAAAAATTGTAACCCATGAAAACAAAAGCAATTGTATTAACAGCTATTTTTATCACTTTATTTTTCTGTGGTAATGCGCAGGAAAAAGAAAAACGTTTTGGATTTGAATTAAGCAGCGGAGCTTCAGTAGCCACGCAAAAACTGGGAGGTTCTACCTTAAATCCGGGAGTGGGTTTCGAAGGTATCTTTCATTACCGGTTGTTGGAGCGCATCGGAGTTTACGCCGGCTGGGGATGGAACAAATTTGGAGCCGATGAGTCTTTTGCCGGAAACGACATTTCTTTTGAGGAAACCGGTTATGTTTTCGGTCTTCAGTTTAAACACCTGATTGGCAAAAGCGCAACATCCTATTATTTGCGTACCGGTGGTTTATACAATCACATTGAATTGGAAAACGACGGAGATGTTACCCACGACAGCGGACACTGATTTGGATGGCAAGTTGCCGGAGGATTTGATTTTAAACTGGGTAAAAACTGGAGTATAACCCCCGGCGTTAAATTCAATTCATTAAACAGAGATGTTGAAAACGAAGGTGTTAATGTGCCTTTTGATTTAAACTATTTGCAACTTAGGGTTGGTATACTCAAAAAATTCTAACTCCGTTATTAGTTAGTTAACAAGGGAACATAATAAATTGTGTTCCCTTCAGCTTTTCTGAGAAAATTTTATAAAGAACATTTTTAATTCAATAATTTGTCAAATGACCATCAAGGAATTACATTCAAAATTAAAACAAGCGTATACTGTTAATAACCTACATATTATTTCGCTTACATTGATCGATTTGTACAAAAATCAGCAATTTACTGTACTTCGAAAAATTGCTGAAATAATTGGCGATACAGTTTCAATAGAGATTAAAGAAAATGGAAAAGGATTTTCAAAATTTATGATGTTGTACCATCCGGATCGGTGCAATCACCATATAAACGAAATGGATAAACTTGCTTTGGATAACGATTACGATGGATTATTGAATTATGCTCACATTTTGCAATTGTCGAGAATTGAAGAAATAGCAAATTCGCTGAATAGTTTTGAGGATGTGGATTATTCTCCTGTCTACGAATGGGATTTCAGGGAAAGTGGATTTACGGTTTCTGATGATGTTGAAATAAAAAAGGAGAAAAAATTCACCGCTAATTATTGCAATTTTTATGATGCTGTAAAAACCAGGTTTTTTGATAATACTGAAATGGAATTTCCTTGGTGGTACCTCGAAGATTTAGATGAAATAGAATTGGCTTCTTCACTTATCGACAATTTGGAAGGAGCAGAATTTTGTATCCATACAAAAAATATGGATTTGTCGGACAACATGATCTCAGATTTAAATCCCTTGTTTGAACTTTCACTTTTAGAAGAACTAAATTTATCCGACAACCGGATTGAATGCATCGATGTGTTAAGCAATCTGATTAATCTGAAGATTCTGAATCTTGCAGATAATGATATTAAGGATATAACTCCGCTGTTTGAGCTCAGAAAACTTGAATCTGTTAATTTAACCGGGAATAAAATTAACACAAAACAACTAAAAGATTTGATTGAATCAGGCGTTACAGTTGATTTTTAATAAAAGAAGTATACCATGATAAATCCGTTAAAATATGCTCGTTGTTTATTTGCATTCAGTATTTTTC
>JAAYJR010000248.1 GCA_012522835.1 Bacteroidales bacterium | reverse complement strand
AGACCGCCGATAAAAATCGAAGTATAGATGGTATTTATATCAGCCCCCCCGCTTCCCAGAATACCCACCAATAAAACAGTAGCGGGACCGGTAATTATGGGGAGACGGTGACCGAATAAAACCTGACAGAAAAACAACAAACCGGTAATAAAAAATATTTTTTGCAGGTAAATGATCTGACTGCCGGCATCTTCAAAATGAAAGCCGGCAAGTACTTTGCCCGCGATCAATATGGAAGGGATCCCTATTGCCAGCCACTGCAGGCCGAATAAAATCATTTCCACCCAGCCGGGACGGTCATCAACACCATATTTTAATTTCAATTCCATCCTCCAAATAAGACTTACATTTATTATTATTATTTATTCCTTTTAAAGTATTTCACATAAAAGGGAATGAAGCAATAAATTAGTCCTGTACGTGAGGAGTTAGAAGAGAGGCGAGAAAAGTTGGCTAGTTGTTTGTAGCGGCGCGCAGTGCGCGCCATAAAGTATTAGCGTCCATAGCGTCCGAATACCCGTAGGGGCAGTTCAACCCTGTCTGCCCGATTCTGTTGTCACTCTTGCCAAACATCATTTGCAAAGGGTAATATTAATGTAAGAATATTTGGAAAATAAAATAAATTCTGAGGGGGGAACTTATGAAGCAGGTCTCATTATTCATTCCGTGTGCAGTAGATGCTTTGTTAGGTGATGTGGGAGCAGATACGGTAAAACTCCTTTCAAGTCTCGGTTTTGAACTGATCTACCATGAAGAACAAACCTGCTGCGGCCAGCCGGCCATCAGTGCCGGTCATATCGATTTAGCCAGGGACATCGCCAAAAGATTCATAGAAATTTTTGAAAATGATGAAGTGATCGTAAGCCCATCAGGGTCCTGTGTGAACACTGTAAAGAATGATTATGTTAGACTCCTTAAGGATGAACCGGATTGGCATCAGAGAGCACTCAAACTTAAGGAGCGCGTATTTGAAGTATCAGAGTTTCTGGTAGACCAGGCTTCCATCGAAAATGTGAATGCCTCATATAACGGCAAGGTCGCCTATCATAAAAGCTGTCATCTCTTCAGAGCATTGGGGATCGATGACCAGCCTTTAAAGCTGCTGAGCAATGTGAAAGGTGCAGAACTGTTACCTCTCAATGCTGCAGAACAGTGCTGCGGGTTCGGCGGACAGTTTGCCCTGAAGTATCCTTTGATATCTGAAGCCATGGTAAGACAAAAGACACAGAACTTCCTGCAATCGGGTGCCGATATACTCATCGTATCAGACCCCGGCTGTCTCTTAAATATCGGCGGCTATTTACTCAGGAATCACCCTCATTTGAAAGCCCAGCATATTGTCTCCTTCCTGGCTCAGAATCTTGAAGGGGGTGTTAGTGCATGAAAGCTCATCCCCAGGATTATATAAAAATTATGCATGAAGAGATAAAAAAACAGGATCAAACAAACTTTATGAATCAGGTGGGGGCTGTATTCGGTTATCTTACCAGTAACAGCCTTTCCCAGATGAGTGATCCGGTCAAAGCCAGAGAACAATCTCAGGCCATCCGGGAAAACAGCATCAATAATTT
>JAAYJR010000339.1 GCA_012522835.1 Bacteroidales bacterium | reverse complement strand
GACATATGGAACCGTTCGTTCCTCACTCTCACATAAATTTTAATCATTCTTCTTTGTGAATTTTAAATGATGAAAATTCATGTTCGTTTCATCTGTTTAAAATTTAAGGTTTTCAAAAATATTTTATGTAACTCGAATGGATTTTAACCTGGACCTATGAGAATGATTAAAATCAGGATGCTTGTTGAATTATTGTTTTATTAACATTGTTATCAAGAGATTGAATAAAATCTTCAATCATAAATTCCTCTGGTGTGATTTCACCCTCATGCCATACTAAATCCCTATCCCAGTAACCCGGAAATTTAAAAGGGATAAAAGCATAACTTATTTCTATTATCTGGCAGGGGACATCTGCTTGTTTGATGAAATCAATGGCTATGGACTGAACGTTCAGTTTTTTTGCAGTTTCAAATGCGGTTCGCACGCAATCCTTGTTTATCAGTTTATGATTATAATCTATCAATCCGCTTCCCGAAGCGCGAAAATCGCCTGTTCTGCAATGGCGTACCATGCCAAAGCTGCGATCACCGATAACTACTATACGCGTATCACTCTTATTGTAAGGCAGATAATCCTGAAAATAAATGTATCCCTTTTCCTTTTGAGAGAATTTCTCAACCTCCTTTACTACAAACAGCCGTATAATACCGGTAATTAGTTTTTTAAGTGACGCAAAGTTTTTGTCGCGTCTTACAATCCATAATCGCTCCTTTAACCTGTTTATTGGATCTATTTGGTGAAAACCGGAACCAAACGCCTTTCTGATAAGACGTTTGGCAGTCTGGTTGTTTTTAACCAGTCTCACATTCGATGAACCTGCCCCTGTCCGTAGTTTGAAAACTTTTGGATAAGTGGTCTCACGAGACCATTTCAGTGCCTCTTGCTTTGAAAAGAAAACATAAGACTTAACAAGTGGTGCACCTATTGCTTCCATGAGATATTTCTGTCCTAACTTGTCATTATAATGCCATCCCGTGTTTATCCCCGGAAATACTTTTATCCCTATACTCTCAAGTGATAATGTCAGTTGCCTTGCAAATAAGGCAGCTTTGTAATGAGTAAGGTCCCAGTGCCACATTAATCCGTTGCACCCGTCCAGTTGGGCAATCAGATCATTAGCATAGCAGTCAACAATTTTATATGGCAAATTTTTTTTCTCACAATATTCAATCCAATAATGGCTGAAATTTGTCGGACTATTCTTACTATGATGTATTGCTAGCATTTATTAATAATAGTTTGTGATATTTGATATAAAAAAAATCTATTTTATGAATACCGGTAACCTGTCCTGCCAGATTATCATATTAATTCTGTTTCATGGAAGGCACAAGTTTTGAAGCTGACCGTACATGACCGGATATTTCAATCATAGTTTGAAAACGGTCAGCCATTCTATTAGTATGGACCAGATAATCGAAGTTTTTCAATGCATATTCTCTGCCTCTTGCCCCTATGGCAGCCGTGAGTTCAGGATTATTGATAATGAATTCCATTTTTTCACTGATATCTGAGATGTCGAATTCAGAAAAAATTACATTATCATTATCTTTCAGTATCTTACCTGTCTCTCCAACTTTAGTGGTAATTACAGGGCGGCCTGAAATGAGATACTCTCCCAACTTTGTAGGAAAATTATAAAGATTTTGCCTGTTTTCGGGCTTGGCCAGGATCAGCATATTTGCAGATGTCAATACCTTCCTGAGGTCTTCTTCAGATAGATAGCCTGTAAAATGTACCTGCTTCCATAACTCTTTATTTTCAATAATTCTCAATATCTTTTTATAATCTGCAGATCTTTGAGGTGATCCGGTAAGTACCAGTTTATATTCCGGATATCTGTTTTTTATTTGGGCAAAGGCATTGAGAATTGTGAGAATTCCATCTTTGCGTTCCTGATACGTTCCTGTATAGACAATAGTTTTATTTACAGGCAGCTCCCTATTCATCTTAAAATCTTCAACCAGGATTGGAACTATAATACTGCTTTTATTAAATTTCAGTTCATTGGTCAGGTAATTTAATAACTGACTGTTAATTACTACAAATCCGTGGAACACGCTTTCATTCAGTTTTATCAGTAATCTTTTTATGTATGAGATATTGTCTTCATGCATATAATCAACTTCATTCTTTTCATGAAAGAATTTAAATGGAAACAGAAATGAAATAAATTTTAAATACAGAAAAAATAAAAATGAGAAGGATGATGAAATAACAACATCAGGTCTGTCTTTTATAAGTGTAAATCCGGTTTTTAAGCTTCCCGCCAGATCATGATATCTGCGCTTAAAAAAACTATTACTTCGGTTGGTGCTTTTCCATTTATATTCGAATGAAACATTCTCATAAGTTCCCGAAATTAATTTGTTTCCCAGTTTATCCTCATATTCAGTAGGGTGGGGTATAATTATTTTTACCTGGTGGCCATTTTTAATAAAACCCTTTGCGTAAAGATGGAAACGCTTTGTAAGAGCATAACCATTGGGATATGGTTGATTAAGCAATAAATATATTTTCATTCTTTTTTGTAAATTTTAAATTATGAAAATTCATGTTGGCTTCATATGATTAAATTATTGATTTTCAAGGGGATCATGCAGTTTGTACAGATTTGAATCGCTGAAACTCGCATATGTTTTAATCATACTCCTTTCACCGCTTTAAATTCTTTATTTGATTCAATCCCAATCTTACGGGATTAATCATTTCGATCCTTTTAAGCATAGCATTGCTGACGATCTTTGTTTTATGCATATCCGTAAGATGTAAAAGCCAGATACACATAAAAAATGATGTCATTATGCTATAGCTTACCGAAATAAACAATATCATAATGAAAGGAAAGAACCTTCCCTTGATGTCATAAAGTAGCATATATTTACCTGAGGATTTCCATAAGCTGATTAAGACAAATATTATTCCTGCAATTCCATACTGGGCCATGATCTCCCCGATTCCTGAAGCTGTCGAAATTTTTGCCCCGAGCTGGTTCGTCCATCTCTCTTCCTCGTGTCCTCCATATCCAATCAACGGGTTATTTAAAAAATCAATAACATCAATTTGTAATGACTGAAATCTTTGTGGAGAGTAATGGTTGTCATATTTGGCCGAGTTATACAGCATAGTCTCTGTGTCATACTCCAAATTATCAATTACCTTATTCATCATGAATGGCAGTGTAAAAATTATGATAGTTATAAATGTTGTGAAAGGTATGAGCAAGGTTATTTTTAAGGCATTCTTATTGAACAGGTAAAATAAAATTAACAGAATGAATATTGAATAACCTGTAGTTGAGAAGGTTGTGGCTAATGCGGGAATAAACACCCACAAATGTTTATTATTTTTTATTGTGAATTTGTTTCTCATCAGGTTAAAGAAAATAGCGATGTTTATATAAATTGCAAAAGCACCTGGTTCCCAGGCAAAACCGGCGTTCCTGTACAAGCTGGTTCCGCCTATATTTATAATATGATCGGGAGTTGTAACATAATCATTGACAGTAAAAATAATTGTATTGAAATCGACATTTCCGCCACCGTCTCCCTGATTGGAGAATTCAAAATTTCGCAAAAATTCAATGAAAAATGATGGAAATAAATTAATCATTGTCCAGAAAGCCAGTGCCACCAGGCATAAGTAAAATATTATTTCTTCATATAACCTGAAAAATCTGTAGCGTAACCCGGAGACTATAATATAAGCTATTGTAAAATTTATAATGATTATCAGAAAAAAGCGGGGATGCAATTCACTGAATTTAATAGTTGATGCCAGGAAATAAAAAGAAAATCCTATAATGAACAACCAATATTTATAGTTTAGCTGAACGCCCCTTACTATTGCAAGTGCTGCTACGCTGACGATTGGCAGCATCAAACCAACAGGGTCTTCCCAGCTGTCTATTGCCCCTACAAATTTATTTGCTTTACCGGCATAAAAAATAAGAATGAATACAACAAAGTATTCCAGATATTGAACTTTATTGTTAATAGAAAATAAGCTTTTATGATGCATGATAAATAATTTTAAGATGACCTGAAAATCTTTGAAGCCATCTTAATTCCGGTTTTTAATTCATCCACTTTTAATATCCACAACAGGAAAACATAAATCACGGTACTTAAACTAACGCTGATAAAAAGATACCAGACATCATTTTCAATATATTTTTCAAGGATGATTCCGGCAATTAGCATAATGAATGCGGCAAAAATAAAGGGCAATATGTTCTGAAGCTGATATAGTAATGAGATATTTATAATTTTTCTCAAGTATATACTTGTTATCAAAGTAGTTATCACCGTTGCTGCCATGTTACCGTATATTATTGTCATGATGTTGTACCTGTATGTAAGCAAAAGAGCAATAACTATCAGAACCTTATCAATAATCTGTATCTGTAAATAATAATCGCTTCTACCCCTGACCACAACTATCTGTGTGTTTATTGTAAAGATGACATAGATCCATCCGTATAGCGCCATAAGTTTGAGATAAGGGATAACCGGCAGCCACTTTTCACCCAGGACCATGTGAATTAATGGCCTGGATGTTATATAGATCAGTGCCATCAATGGCAATACGCCGGCTGAAAGCATCCTGATCGCTTTTGTATATCCTGAAATTAATTTTCTGTCATCATTCTGTAAAGTGGAGAAAACAGGAAAAGTTACATCCTGGACCACTGCGGTTATTGTCTTTAAAGGCATGTCCCTGAATTGCACTGCTCTTGTGTAGTATCCTAAACTATCGGCTATAAAAAAACGGCCGATAATCAAAAAATAGAGGTTATTAAATATCGACTGCATTAAACCAGCAATAAGTATTTTAGATCCAAAAGAAAATAGTTTTTTTAAAGATGTTTTGCTGAATACTAACAAAGGTTGCCACTTGCTTACCCACCATAAAGAAAATGAAGTTACAACGCTTCTTAATACTGTATGGGTAACTAATGACCATACGCCAAAGCCCTTGTAAGCCATAAAAATACTAACCGTACCCGAAATTATAACACTTATTATTCCGATAAGCGATGGAGCTTTAAACTGCAAATTTTTATTCAGCCTGATAATATGGATTAATCCAAATGCATCAATAACAAAACTCAGGCAAATAACCTTGATCAGTGGAATAAGCTGAGGCTGATCATAAAACCTGGCGATTAAAGGAGCGCTAAAAAAAAGAATCAGGTAAATTACTACACTAGTTAAAATATTGAAATAAAATACTGTTGAGAAATCAACATTGTCAGCATCCT
Organism: Bacteroidales bacterium; assembly: GCA_012522835.1. GTDB lineage: Bacteria > Bacteroidota > Bacteroidia > Bacteroidales > Prolixibacteraceae > JAAYJR01. The sequence goes on along the minus strand of JAAYJR010000339.1, from coordinate 979 downwards.
TTTTTTGAATCAAAGCCTGGCCGAATCCACTGTTTATCAATGACTGTCCAATAACAATAAATATTGTGATCATTCCGATCAGGCCGTAATCAACAGGATTAAGTAACCGTGTCAGAATTATGCCAACGACGAATTGCCCGCCAAGCTTACCGAATTTATCAAGGGATGACCACTTAATTCCATTAACTGTTTTTTCCTTCAGGTTTGCGTAATTCATTAAGCATTATTTCGTAAATAATTCATTGTCGGAATATGGAAATAAGATATATCGATTAGGTAACTGCTCATCCGACAGAACTGAATTCTGGAGTGAGGATTTTAACCTCCTCCTGCGATACATTAGCCTGCAAACAATAACCAAGGGATTCTATTCTTATCAATATCCTGGACTGACTGTTTGTCTGAACTATCTCCCCCCGGACACCCTTCAGGGGACCAGCAATAATTTCCGCCTGTGATCCTTTATTAATTCGTTCTCGTGTAAGAATAATATCCTTTTCCTGCTGACAAACAAATCTTTCGATATATATAATTTGTCGTTCGGGAATTGAATGGGCCTTCCCCCCGAAGCTGACGTAGTATATAACACCGGGAACAGTCAGTACATTAAAAAACTCTTTGTTGCTGACTTTTACGAAAATGTAACATCTGAATAACGGTTCCTCAATCCACTTCTTCCGATCGGACCATTGCCGCAGAGTTTTTTTAAGAGGTAGAAAACATTCAATATTTTCATTTCTTAAATTTTCATAAATACGTTTTTCTCTATTTGTTTTGGTGTAGATCACATACCATCTGTAAACAGGCTTTTTTAAATTCATATTTCAATTTTTAATTGGTAAATTTTCTTTTAAATATCCCTGTTCTACTATCACTTTTGTATTTTTTTAACCATTTAAATTTTGGTTAGACCAAGTTTTCCTGCTATTCTATATAGATGTACTGCTATATTTATTCATTTTAATTACGTAAGATATAT
>JAAYJR010000500.1 GCA_012522835.1 Bacteroidales bacterium | reverse complement strand
CTTGAACTTGGCATGAGCCTCCAGGATTTTGTATATGAATTCGGGGATGGCGACACTAAAGCTGTTCAGGTAGGCGGTGCATCAGGTTTTTTGGTGCCACGTAAGAAGTTTATTGACACCGCAATCGGATATGAAGGAAAACTTGTTGGGATCTCACTGCCCACCGGTGGTTCTATGATGCTTTTTAACAGTTCACGATCAATGTTTAATGTACTGGATAATTATCTGGAATTTTTCAGGGAAGAATCTTGCGGACAATGTACTCCGTGCAGGGTAGGCTGTCAGCAGTTATTACTTGGAATAAAGGCTGTGAAAGCAGGTAAAAAGCCAGCCTCATATTTAGATAAACTACTGAAATTAACGGAAACTATGCAGCTCACTGCCAAGTGCGGACTGGGACAGTCAGTTGCTAACTCCTTCTCCTCTATTGTCGAGAACTTCCGTGAAGAGATGATCTATTAATCTTATAAAACTGATAAAATGGCTAAAAAAATAAATATTACCATCAACGGAATGCCTGTCAGCGTTGAACCAGGCAAAACTATTCTGGAAGCTGCCGCAGTAGAGGGCATAAAAATACCTACTCTTTGTTATCATAAAGACCTTTGCGTTGCAGGTAACTGCCGTGTATGTGTTGTTGAAGTGGTCGGACAAAAAAGGCTTTCTGCTTCTTGTGCAACACCTTGTGAAGAGGGTATGGAAATCCTTACAAACAGCCTTAAGGTAAGAAATTCCAGAAAACACATAATCGAACTTCTTCTTTCTGAACACAATGCGGACTGTACAAAATGTTACAGAAACGGCAATTGTGAACTGCAGGTATTGTCTTCTGAATATAAGATAATGACTCAGGAATTTATTGAACTGGCTCCTCTTAAAAATTACACTATTGATATGTTTTCACCGTCCATCATGAAAGATGACAGTAAATGTATCCGTTGCCAGCGTTGTGTAAGAACCTGTGCCGAACTACAGGGAGTAAATGCATTGACCGTCGCCTATAAAGGGGACAAAATGAAAATTTCCACATTCTTTGAAAAATCAATGAATGATGTGGTTTGTACAAATTGCGGACAATGCGTTAACCACTGTCCGACCGGTGCCCTTGTTGAGAGAAACTACATTGAAGAAGTATGGGAGGCTATTGCTGATCCTTCTAAACATGTGGTTGTGCAAACTGCCCCTGCCGTCAGGGTTGGTATTGGAGAAGAGTTAGGCCATAAACCCGGAGAGGCACTTACAGGTAAAATGGTTGCTGCTTTAAAAAGATTAGGCTTTGATTCAGTGCTCGATACTGATTTTACAGCAGACCTTACAATCGTTGAAGAAGGAACAGAACTTCTGACACGGTTGAAAAAAGCCCTGATCGATAAGGACAAAAATGTCAAACTTCCTATGGTTACATCCTGTTCTCCCGGATGGATAAAATATATAGAGCATCTATATCCCGAATATCTGGAAAACCTGTCAACCTGTAAATCACCCCAGCAAATGTTCGGGGCATTGGCCAAAACATATTATGCAAAAGCACGGAAATTAGATCCTGAAAAAATAGTATCTGTTTCAATCATGCCATGTACTGCAAAAAAATATGAAGCATACCGTCCCGAAATGCACGACAGTGGATACAGGGATGTGGATTATGTTCTGACTACACGTGAACTGGCAATTATGATTAAGCAGGCAGGACTGGAATTCGACAAGCTTGCAGAATCAAAACATGACAGACTGATGGGTGAGTCAACAGGCGCAGGTGTTATCTTCGGAGCAACCGGAGGTGTTATGGAAGCGGCTCTCAGAACTGCATACGAACTGGTTACCGGACGTGAGGTGCCATTCGAAAATCTGAATATCACACCGGTAAGAGGTTTGGACGGAGTAAGAAAAGCTTCTATTAAAATTGAAAATCCATTGAAGGAGTGGGCTTTCCTCGACGGGGTGGAACTAAAATGCGCAGTTGCACACGGACTTGTAAATGCTAAAAAGGTGATGGATACAGTTAAAGCAGGTAAATCAGATTTCCATTTTGTGGAAATTATGGCTTGCCCGGGTGGATGCCTTGGAGGTGGAGGCCAGCCAATTCCTACTAACCCGGAGATCAGGCAAAAACGGGCTGAAGCTATTTATGCCGAAGATGCGGGACTGCCAATAAGGAAATCTCATGAAAATCCGGAAATTATAAAACTGTACGATGATTTCCTGAAAGAGCCTCTGGGAGAAATTTCCCATCATTTGTTACATACTACTTACACCAAACGCGAAAGATTTTAATTAAAAAATATTTCTGAAAAACTTAAGGACCCGGGACAGTTAACAATGTTCCGGGTTTTTTTCCCAAAAATAACATAATTGTCCCAAAATGGCACAAATAAAAGGTGTAAACAAAAAACCTAATAACTGATAATCAGCTATATATCCTTTTTGGTTTATTTTTTGCGTAACATAACAATTAATACGTGCAAAAAATTATTGGGAAGATAAATTTTATAATCGTACTACTACAAAGTAATACAATTATTTGGTTTTTTAAAAAGGACTTTAAAAGGGGATCGCTGCTTTGGGATCTCCTTTTTTATATAATTTTTTTTTACTACTTTCATTCCCTGTTTTAAGCCTTTTACCAAAGTTTAACAGATAATCCACATAGCACAATTTTATTTGATAGTCAGCCGAATAAACCGGAGAAGCAAAACTGTATAACTAAAATAAATGAAACGAGCACATGAAACGAACATTTCTGTTTTTACTAATATTCTGGATACCGGTATCTCTTTTTTCCCAGGATTTGAATATTGTATCTTTCAACATCAGATTAAATACCAGTCAAGATGGTGAAAATGCATGGCCTCACAGGTCACAAATGGCTTCAAGCCTTCTCAGGTTCCATGATGCTGATATTTTCGGCCTTCAGGAGGCTCTCTACGAACAAATTGTTGATCTGGAAAATGACCTGAAAGAGTTTGCATGGATTGGTGTGGGACGTGATGATGGCAAAAAAGGTGGTGAATTTTGTCCTCTCTTTTATAAACCTTCCAAATTCATTTTGATTGAGCACGGTAATTTCTGGTTGTCAGAAACCCCTGATAAACCCGGGAAGGGATGGGATGCCGCGTGTAACCGTCTGGTTACATGGGGACGGTTTCAGTCAAAAGTTACAGGGAAACATTTTTTAGTACTAAACACTCATTTTGACCATATTGGAAAGGAAGCGAGGAAAAATTCTGCCTTTTTGATCAGAGAGAGAATTGAGGAAATGACATATAATATAAACCTGCCCGTAATACTTACAGGTGATTTCAACCTTACGCCCGACCAGGAACCTGTTTCAGTTATAAAAAAGAATCTGAGGGACAGCAGGGATATTACTGTTGAACCTCCATACGGACCAACAGGAACTTACAATGGATTTAAAATTGATTCTGACCTGGACAGAAGAATTGATTATATCTTTGTCAGCGGAAGGATTAAAATTCTTAAATATGCTGTACTTACAGACATGAAAGATAGAAGATTTCCTTCTGACCACCTGCCTGTTTTTGTAAAATTACGCTTGAACTGAAAATAATCTCTTAATGTTAAATTCATATTGAAAATTTCCTGTCATTTTCAATAATGTTCATGAGATAATTTAATGATATTTGTAATTAATGCATAAAAAATTCAAACTTAAAAAAAAGCAAATGTTTAAAATTCAGACATTAAACAAAATTGATCCTGACGGCCTAAGTTTATTCCCGTTAGACAAATATGAAATTGCAAGTGAAATTCCGTATCCAGATGCAATAGTATTGAGAAGTTTCAAGATGCACGAAATGGAACTTCCTGTATCATTAAAAGCCGTTGCACGTGCTGGTGCCGGTGTTAATAACATCCCTATAAGTAAATGCACAGAAAAGGGTATAGTTGTCTTTAACACCCCCGGGGCAAATGCAAACGGAGTAAAAGAGCTGGTAATTGCCGGCCTGATCCTTGCATCCAGAGATATTACCAATGCAGTTATGTGGGCTAAAAGCCTTATTGGCAAAGGAGAAGAAGTACCCGCACTCATAGAACAGGGAAAAACAGCATTTGCAGGACAGGAAATACAGGGAAAAACGCTTGCAGTAATAGGACTGGGAGCTATTGGAGTTCTGGTGGCTAATGCTGCAAATGCACTGGGAATGAAAGTTATAGGATATGACCCCTATATGTCGGTTAAACAGGCCTTAAAACTCAGCAACCAGGTTAAATGGGTAGAAGGAATTCAGGCAATACTCGGACAGGCAGATTATGTTACACTTAATATACCATTAACAGCTGAAACTAAAGATTACATTAATAAAGAGAAATTCGGGATGATGAAAAAAGGTGTACGCCTTTTAAACTTTGCAAGAGGCGGACTGGTGAATACATCCGACTTAAAAGATGCGATTGCAGGTGGAAAAGTTGCCCGTTATGTTACAGATTTTCCGGATAATGAGACTCTTCAAATGGACAATGTTATTTCTATTCCCCACCTCGGCGCATCAACAAAAGAATCTGAAACTAATTGTGCTATAATGGCAGTTAACCAACTGAAAGATTATCTGGAAGAAGGTGCAATTAAAAATTCAGTGAATTTCCCTGAGGCATCAATGGACAGAAATGGCGGAACAAGAATTCTTATAGCTAACAAGAATATTCCTAATATGGTAAGCCAGATATCAAATATCCTGGCTTCAGAAAACCTGAATATTGATAATATGCTAAATAAAAAACATGAAGATATTGCCTATAATATAATTGACCTTACCCAAAACAATATTGATGAAAGTGTCAAAGCAAAACTGGCAGCAATTGAGGGAGTATTTATGGTACGCCTTATTCAGGAATAAATAAAATATTAGTTCAAAAAGAGGAGACCTGAGGTTTCCTCTTTTTTTGTTATTTTTGGACAAAATGTAAGGATCAGAAAAATTATTTAATAAATAAAGTAATATGAATAAACGAATTGAGACCAAGGCAGCAGACAATATCAGAATTCTGTCTGCATCAATGGTAGAGAGGGCAAAATCAGGCCACCCGGGGGGGGCCATGGGAGGAGCTGATTATATAAATATCCTCTATAGTGAATTTTTAAACTACGACCCATCCGATATGACATGGATCAACCGTGACAGATTTTTTCTTGATCCCGGTCATATGTCACCAATGATGTACTCTGTTCTGGCCATGTTCGGATTTTACAGCATGGATGACCTTAAAAACTTCAGACAGTGGGGTAGCGTCACACCCGGACATCCCGAAATAGATGTTAAAAGAGGAATAGAGAATACATCAGGCCCTTTAGGGCAGGGCCATACAATGGCAGTGGGAGCTGCAATTGCAGAACGCTTTCTGGTTGCAAGGTTTGGAGAATGGATGTCACATAAAACATATACTTTTATTTCAGATGGCGGTATCCAGGAGGAGATTTCACAGGGTGCCGGGCGTCTTGCAGGATTCCTGGGATTACATAATTTGATCATGTTCTATGACTCAAATGATATACAGCTTTCAACTGAAACTCATGAGGTGACAAGGGAGGATACAGCAAAAAAATATAGTGCCTGGGGATGGAAGATACTGGAAATTAACGGAAATGACCCGGAACAGATAAGAGATGCCCTGAAAAAGGCAAATGCAGAGACGGAAAGGCCTACCCTCATCATAGGAAAAACTGTTATGGGAAAAGGTGCCCTGTCGGATGGCGGGGATTCATTCGAACGGAAAACATCAACTCACGGCATGCCTCTCTCGGGAGCGGGCGCCTCCTTCTCGAAAACAATTGAAAACCTTGGTGGAAATCCGGAAGATCCATTCAAAATATTTGAAGAAGTCGGGGAATTGTATGCAAAAAGAAAATCAGAACTGATTAAAGCTGCAGCCGCGAAGAAAGAACAGCAAAAAGTATGGGAGAAAAAAAATCCTGAGCTGGCAGAAAAACTTCATAAGTTTTTCTCTGGGGAAGCTCCTGATTTCGACTTTTCAAAAGTAGAGCAAAAAGAAAATATCGCTACCAGGGGAGCCTCGGGGAATGTATTGGCTGCAATGGCCGGTAATATTGAAAACCTTATTGTTGCCTCAGCTGATCTCTCAAATTCAGACAAGACAGACTCTTTCCTTAAAAAGTCCAGAGCATTCAAAAAAGGTGATTTCAGTGGTTCATTCCTGCAGGCTGGTGTTTGTGAACTGACAATGGCATGTATAGCTAACGGGATGGCAGCTCATGGCGGAGTGATCCCCGTCTGCGGAACATTCTTCGTGTTCTCTGATTACATGAAACCCGGAGTGCGTCTTGCAGCCCTTATGGAACTTCCTGTAAAATATGTATGGACACATGATGCATTCCGCGTTGGAGAGGACGGCCCTACCCACCAGCCGGTTGAGCAGGAAGCCCAGATTCGTCTTATGGAAAAATTAAAAAACCATAACAACAAAAACAGTGTTTTGGTAATGAGGCCGGCAGATGCTGAGGAGACAACGGTGGCATGGAAAATGGCGATTGAGAACAGCTCAACTCCAACTGCACTTATACTGTCACGTCAAAATATAACTAACCTGCCCGTTAAAGGTAATGCATACGAATCTGCACTACAGGCAGAAAAAGGAGCATATGTGGTAATTAAACCTGAAGGAAAACCAGATGTCGTTTTGGTTGCAAGCGGTTCTGAAGTGTCAACACTTGTTGAAAGTGCCGGATTATTGTCTGAAAAAGATAATCTTAAAGTTCAGGTGGTTTCAGCTCCTTCGGAAGGAGTATTCAGAAATCAGTCTGCAGAGTACCAGGAAAGTGTACTGCCGGCGGGAATACCAAGATTTGGACTTACTGCAGGTCTTCCGGTTACACTTGCCGGACTGGTTGGTGAAAATGGAAGTATTTGGGGAATGGAGACTTTTGGTTTTTCAGCTCCTTACAAAGTACTTGACGAAAAACTGGGCTTCAATTCTGAAAATGTATATAATCAAGTAAAAATGATGCTTTCATAAGCATCATTTTTACTCTTTCTTTTACTCTCTATTCTACTGACCTCAACCAGGCTTCAGCCATTAGCTGTGCACCTGCCATTGAAGGATGGACGCCGTCTTCTGTCCAGTATACGGCAGGTGCATATCTGACAGCCTCATCAAATACTTCCTGAAAAGGTACCCAGACAGCATCAAACTCATCGGCCATTCTTTTGGCCGCTGCCTGATATTCTTTCATCGGTTCAACCCAGGTTTCATCAACTGCCGAGGTATTAAGTACAGAGAATGGCTGGCAAATTATTAATTTAATCCCCGGGAACCGTTCTCTGGTTCTTTTAAGAAGAGCACGATAATCATTCTCATATATCTCTACCGTCCCTTCATAATTATGTTTGCGTTTATGCCAGTAATCATTAACCCCGATCAAAATACTTAAAATGTCAGGATTAAGATCAAAACAATCCTCCTGCCATCTGTCAGCCAGTTGATTGACCTTGTTACCGCTTATACCCCTGTTATAAATAGTTAACTTTTTATCTGCTAAAGAATTCAGCAATTTGGAGGCAGTTAAAAAAGCATAGCCGTAACCAAATGATCTTGAATTATTAGATAACTGTTTTTCTTTCTCCCTTCCTGCATCGGTTATTGAATCACCCTGGAAAAGCACTGTATTTCCTGTCTGAAAAACAGAATACTTTTTATCGACACTCTTCTCGTCCTTTGAAATACAAGATGAAACAATGCCAGGTATGCTTGCAATCGCTGCTGCTCCCGCAGCGGAACTCAGAAAAAATTTTCTTCGTGAAAGATCCACTTGAAAAAAAATTACAGGTTATTTCACTATCTCAAGAAGTTCAACTTCAAATATCAATGTAGAATTGGGTCCTATATCATTTCCGGCACCCTGTTCTCCATAAGCAAGATTTGCCGGAAGATAAATCTTCCATTTTGAACCTACAGGCATAAGCTGTAATGCTTCAGTCCACCCCGGAATAACCTGATTAACACCAAAAACAACAGGTTCACCACGATCAACAGAGCTGTCAAAAACAGTGCCGTCAATCAAAGTTCCGTGATAATGGACCCTGACCTGGTCTGCATCACCCGGTTTCTCGCCACTACCCTGCTTTAGAACCTCATATTGCAATCCGCTTTCGGTTACCGAAACTCCGTTACGACCTTGGTTCTGTTCAAGAAATGCGTTCCCTGATTCCAGGTTAGCCTGGCCTGCTTTTTCTCCTGCCTGTTCAAAGTAGGACCTTAAAATCTGATCAGCTTCCTCCATTGTTATTGCCCCTCCTTCTTCAAGAGTCGACAAACGAAATCCTTCAGCCATAGCCTGAAGATTAATCTCTTCACCGCCGGGTGCACTTTTAATTTGTTCTTTATTGTTATTCCCGACTAATATACCGATAGCATATCCTGCTGAGTCAGCAGCAGTTTCCAGTTTTATACTGCTCCCTGCTTTTTTTTGTTGACAACTCATTCCGGCAATCATAAACAATACTGCTGATAAAAAATAAAAACCTTTTCTCATAATTATAATATTAAACAATTTTCTTATTTTGGTTGGCGAATATAACTTAATTTTTTGGCAATTAACTAATTGATTCTCCATTTTCTTCCTCTTAACATCTCTTTTTTACCGGGAGGACCGGTAAGGCGTTCCACGGTATAACCCACTTTTGTCAAACGCCTGCGCACCTCTCCTTTTGCACTGTATGTAACGAAAACACCTTCTGGCAATGTCATTTCAAATAACGTTCTGAAAATCTCTTCTTTCCACATGTCCGGCTGCTTGTCAGGACCAAAGGCATCAAAATAAATAATATTACAGAGTTCCTTTAACTGCCAGCCAGGTTTTGTCACATCAGCATTAATTTTATGTAATTCAAAATATTCAGAAACAGGCGTCTTCACTTCCCAGGGAATTTTATGGATAGTTGAAAAGAGGTTCTTTGCGGAGCCCTGTAATATTTTGTCATAATTTAACTGGCTTATTACCTCAGGCGGCAACAGATTATTATCTATTGTCAGATAAGTAGTTGCCCTTTTTAGCTTTTCTGCCTGAAGAGCTGTTAAAAGGCAATTTAAACCAGTACCAAACCCCACCTCCAAAACAACTGGAGATAAGCTGCTGTTATACAAGTAGCCATTCTCAATAAACACATGCAGCGATTCAGTCACGGCTCCGTTTAATGAATGATATTGTTCATCGATCTGAGGAATATAAAGGGTGTGGGAACCGTCAGAGGTTGTTTTTAATTGATAATCTATCATAAATAATAACTGTATTAGTTAATAATAAAAGTAAAATTATAATTTTACGCCACAAAATTTTCAAACTATGCTGTTGCGGCTTTATAATGAAAATCCTAATCCACGTGATATCCGGACCATTGTTGATGTATTACGCAATGGAGGTATCATTATTTATCCAACTGATACTGTTTATGGCCTGGGTTGTGATATTACCAACTCCAAAGCAGTAGAAAAAGTGGCACGATTCAAAGGAATAAAAATTGAAAAAGCCAATTTTTCATTTATCTGTAGTGATCTGAGTCACCTGGCAGATTACACAAAACCAATATCTAACAGCATATTTAAATTGATGAAGAAAAATTTGCCCGGCCCTTTCACTTTCATACTTGATGCCAATAATAATGTTCCCAAATATTTCAAAGGTAAAAAAAAGACTGTAGGTATCCGGATACCGGATAATAATATTATTCGGGAAATTGTATACGAACTCGGAAACCCTATTCTCTCTACATCAATCCGGGACGAGGATGAAATTCTTGAATATACTACAGATCCTGAATTGATCTACGAAAAATATAATGATATTGCAGATATAGTAATAGATGGTGGATACGGGGAACTCACCCCTTCGACTGTTGTCGACTGCACCGGAGCAATTGCAGTGATTGTGAGGCAGGGAAAAGGAATCCTGGATGAATAACATTTCATTATTGTTTCCAGAACGACGGAGAAAAAAGCACCAGTACAGTAAATAATTCCAACCGTCCCAGCAACATTAAAAAAGAGAGAAACCACTTCCCCAAAGGTTCTATATGAAGAAAATTCTCAGCAGGTCCTACATTTCCGAGGCCGGGGCCAATATTTCCAAGACAGGTTGCAACAGCCCCCATTGAGGATTCCATGTCAGGTTCCAGAATTGTAAAAAGAACTACACTGGCAAAAAATATAATTAAATAAAAAATAAAAAACGCCAGAACGTTTGTGATAATTTTGGCATCGACTGAGCGCCTGTTGAATTTTACAGGTATAACAGCCTGAGGATGCATCATTCTGCGCAATTCATAATAACTGTTCTTAAGTAATAATACGATACGCATTATTTTTATTCCACCACCGGTAGAGCCGGCGGATCCACCAAAAAAAAACAATACAAATATTAGGATTGTCAGAATAGGTATCCAGTTCAGATAATCATCTGTGGCAAATCCGGTTGTGGTAATTATTGAAACCACCTGAAACAAAGAATCCCTGAAAGCCTGCTCTCCATCTCTGCCTGTTGAAAATAATAACCCTGCAAATATTACTAATGAAAAACCTGTCACAAAAAGAGTGTAATATCTAAATTCTTCATCTTTAAAAACAGATTTAAGATTACCTTTAAATGCCAAATATGGGAGAGTAAAGTTAGTGCCGGCTAAAAACATAAAAACAATAACCACATATTGGATGAAAGGGGAAGACCAGTGTGCTATGCTTGCCTGTTTTGTTGAAAAACCACCTGTAGCCATAGTTGTAAAAGAATGACAGACCGCATCGAACAGGCTCATACCACCAAGCCACAAAAGCAGTGTTTCTGTGATGGTAAATCCCAGGTAAATTATCCATAATGCACGTGCTGTCTGTTTTATCCGCGGACTAAGCTTATAAGGCGTAGGCCCGGGTACTTCAGCCATAAAAAGCTGCATGCCGCCAATTCCAAATACAGGCAGTACTGCAAGTGAAAGGACAATAATTCCCATTCCACCCAGCCATTGGGTTATGCTTCTCCAAAACAATATCCCGTGAGGCAAAGCTTCTATATCAGATACTATTGAAGAACCAGTCGTGGTAAAACCTGAAATAGTTTCAAAAAAGGCATTGGTAAAATTGGGAATTGTCCCGCTGATAATATATGGCAAACTTCCGGCAAAAGAAAAGAGTATCCATACAAACGAAACTATAATATACCCTTCCTTTCTGCCTATCTCTTTTCTGGTACCAGAGGTTAACAAAACCAAAAGAACTCCTGAAAAAATGCTGATTCCTGACGATATCAGAAAAGAATTTTGGTCATATTCGTTATAGATCAATGCAATCCCAAATGCCAAAAGCATGGCAACTCCCTCAACAATAAGTAAAAATCCTAATACTCTGAAAATAATTTTTACATTCATTCCATTGGTAATTACCTGATCTATTTAAAAAACTTTTCTAACTTTTTAATCCCCGAGGGAAGGGTAAAGACAACAACTCTATCTCCCTCCCTGATCCATGTATCACCATCTGCAATATACCCGTCATTACCCCTGATTATGCCACCAATTTTGGCTTCTTCGGGAAATCCCAGCTCCCTGACCGGTTTCTGTGTTATTTTTGTATCGGCTTTGGCAATAAATTCAAATACTTCAGCATCTGAAGCAGTCAGGCACTTCACCTTCGATATGGCGGCATTTAGGGTAAATCTGTAAATATAACTGGCAGCTATCAGTTTTTTATTTACAATACTTCCAATATTCATATTCTCTGCCAATCCCATAAACGCAAGATTTTCAACCTCTGCGACTGTTCTCCTTACACCCATTGTTTTTGCCAGATGACATCCTAAAATATTTGTTTCCGAATTACCGGTAGTCGCCACAATGGCATCCATCTTTTCCAGTCCCTCGTCTTTTAATAATTTCAGATTACGACAATCACCGTTAATTACCAGGACATTTTTGAATTTTTCTGCTATCTGTTCACATTTTTCAAGCTTCTCTTCAATCACTTTAATATTGAACTGGTCTCCCATTTTTTCCAGTGATTTCTGAGCAATCCGGCTTCCACCCATGAACATAATATTCCTGACCTCAAATGTCTTTTTTGCTGTTAAATCAAATACACGTTGCTGTTCGCTCCGGGTAGTTACAAAAAATACAATGTCACCGTCTTTTATACAGTCTGAACCGTTCGGAATTATTGTCCGTCCTTCTCTGTTAATCGCAACTACCAATATATGTTCATTTTCTTTGGCCAGTTGTTCAAACTTTTTCTCAAGAATTGGTGCATTTTCCCTTACTTTAATTCCCAGTAAAATTAATTTTCCGTTTGAAAATTCAATCATCTGACGTGTACCTGTCTGTTTTACAGAAGCCACAATCTCTTTGGACACAAGACTTTCCGGATATATCAATTCATTGATACCCATATTGTTGAGCTTTTCCTTATATCGCGGAACCAGATATTCTGAATTGTTTATCCTGGCAATTGTACGTGATACTCCTAAATAAGATGCCATAGCACAAGCCAGGACGTTTCTCTCCTCAAAAGGAGTTACTGCAATAAACAGATTGGCTGATGAAAGACCGGTTTGTTTTAAATCCTGAAAAGAATGAGCAGAACCTGTTACAGTCATTAAATCTACCTCCCCGCTTATAACTGCGAGCTTCTCTGGTGAATCATCCATTAAAACAATATCATGATCCTCATTACTCAGCATCCGTGCCAGATGTGTTCCCACTTCCCCTGCACCTGCAATTACAACTTTCATTTTTAAAACAACCTTAATATATTTTCACACAAATTAATAAATTACAAACCGATTTTCCAGATTAAACTGTTGTTTTTCATTACAAAGTTAAGTCATTTAATATTGTCTGTCTATATATTTACCATTTTTCACGATAAGCACCCTTGTCCACTAAAGAATGAACCCTCATATTCTCCTGGAAATTCTCTTTTAGCGGCACTCTGGTAATTAATGTGACAGTACTTTTCGCAGAAATATGCTGCAATGCTAAGTTTTTCAATGTGCCAATAATTATTTCAGGCTGTAAACTACCAGGTAAGGAATATCTGTTACTGGCAATACAAATAATCCTTCCGTCAAAATTGAGAATATTTTTTATGATGCAGAGGTGGTCATCTTTGAATTCTTCATTTATTGTCAGGAATAAAGGCTTCTCAAGTTTCAATTGCCTGACTGTTCGTATGACTATTTCATAAGTGTATCCGGTTGATTCAATTTCTTTGGTTGAAACAATATAATTTTTAGTACCTTTTATGAGATGCACAACAGTATCTCCTTTGATATTATATACAATGATCTCTTTCCGGCAAAGTCCGGCAACTTCAGATGAGAGGGATATAATAAGAATCATAAAAAGTGAAAACAACATAGCTTTTATATATACAGGCTTCATCGTTTTTATCAAAAAGAACATTGATAATAAAAAAGAACAAACAAAAAAAATTTCTGTTTCTGACAATGAAATTTGAACCACTGCATAAGGCATCTGTTCAATAATTTTTAAAAACCTGATAACCACATCAAACAATTGATCTGTGACTAATGACAAAAACCGGAATACCAGAGGACACCAGGAAAAAGCCAATAACAAAAATCCCAGGGGCACGGTAACAGACACAACAGGAATAATAAAAAGGTTAGAGATCCAAAAATAAGCAGGAAACTGATTAAAGTAATATACAGAAAACGGAAAAGTTGCCACCTGAGCTGCAACTGATACAGAAAGAAGCGCCCACAGATATTTCATAATACGGAATCTGAAAACAATAATTCTTTCGATACGCGGCTGTATAAAGACAATACCGAAAACTGCAGCATAGGAAAGCTGAAAACCGGCATCAAAAAGATTATTGGGATTTAGGATTAAAAGTAAAAATGCAGATGCAGCCAACGTGTTATAAATATTAGCCCTTCTCTTTAAATTTCTGCCAACAACTGCAAGGGAAAGCATCAGGGCAGCTCTGGAAACCGAGGGGGAAAGCCCAGTTAGCAAGGCAAAAAACCACAGGCTGCCAACTGAAAAAAAGAGCAGAATGACCCTGCCAAAACATGTTAGTTTTAAAAATCCAAGACAAAAAGAAAATACCATAAAAACAATTCCTACATGGAGACCTGAAACTGCAAGTACATGTATTACCCCGGCAGAAGCAAAAACCTGTCTTGTTTCCGGATCAAGTCCTCCTCTATAACCAAGAGTCAGGGCGGCAAGTATATTTTGATGGTTTTTTGTTAAGGTTGACTTCCGGTAGACCATTAACAATGACATACGTATTCTTTCTGCCAGGACAGAAGGTTCGTGCCGGGATTTAAATTTATATACAATCCACTCGCCATCAGACAGAAACAGCTGCCTGAAAATTCTTTTCCCGGAAAGATACTTTTTATAATTAAATTCAAAAGGATTATTACTGTTTTCAATTATCCGGGGAGCCTTGTTAAAGACCACCCTGTCTCCTGGTTCAATTTTTGATGCAGATTCATTTTTCCCGAACAATACACTAATCTTCTCATCAGTTTTGATAACCCTGTCATCTTTTATGATAAAATTCAGTTTTAAAACAGTCTGTACGGAATTCTCCTTCTCTGCAGGTATATCCAGGACAGTCGAAGAGTAAATGCCTTTTTCATGGAAAACAGGTTTCCTGTTATACATGGTGAATACTGAAATTCCAATTATAAAGTACAGGATACAGGTAATAGTCCCGAAAAGTGCAGAAAAATTGTACTTGTAATATCGATTGATCAGTAACAGAGCTGTTATAAAAATAAGAGACAATGACCAGCAGGTTAACAGTGAAATCCGTATCAGGCTTCCTGTGAATATGCCTGCTGCCAAAGCAAAAGTAAGGCGCAAAAAAGGTATTTTCTGAACTTCTTTGGTCAACGTGTCAGGGGTATATTTACTTTATCAACGTAGAAACAATTGATAAGGTTACGCTTTTTTGGCGGGTATTTTAATCTGGTAATGAGGAACTACCTTCCCGGAAGCAATATTTCTCAGTTTATTTTTTATAAGCTTTTTTTTCAAAGGTGATAAATGATCAATAAAAAGAACTCCCTCCAGATGATCATACTCATGTTGTATAATTCTGCCCGGATATCCTTCAAAAACATCTTCATGAGATTCAAAATTTTCATCAAGATAACGAATCTTTACCTTATCGGGCCTCTTAATATCCTCTCTTATCTCAGGCAGACTCAGGCAACCTTCATTCATAATCCATTCATCGCCATATGTCTCAATTATCTCAGGATTGATAAAAACTTTTTTAAAATTCTTCAGTTCAGGATCCTCGTCAGCAGCTGCAGATGCATCCGCTATAAATATCCGTAATGATAAGCCAACCTGGGGGGCAGCAAGTCCGGCACCATCAGAATAATACATCGTTTCCCACATATTTTCGATTATTTCAGCCAAACCTTCATGATCTTTATCAACAGATTCTGCCTTTCTGCGTAAAAGCGGATCACCATATACTGTTACCGGATACTTCATATAACTTGTCTAAACATTTAATTTTCAATATATAATTTTAAAAAGCCAATCTTCGCTAATGGGAATGATAAAGAATAGACCATTTAACAATTTAACAGCTGCATATACGCAACAATTGCCGTCTCCCGGAGCATCTGCCCTCCCCTAACCGGTCTCTTATATTAACAATGCTGCGTAATTATTTGATGTGTCTCTTTTGTTCCATGTAGCTTTGTAAAATAATAGTTGCACTCACACTGTCAACAGTACCCTTATTTTGCCTGGCCTTCTTTTTTAACCCTCCGTCAATCATAGTCTGAAAAGCCAGCTTTGAGGTAAACCTTTCATCTATTAATTCAATCCGCATTTCAGGATACTTTTGTCTGAATTTCTTTATAAACGGATTAATATATAAAACAGCTTCTGAAGGTTGATTGTTTAACTGACGCGGATAACCAATTACTATCTCATTAACCTCTTCCTTCATGAAATAATCACTGAGAAAATCCCATATAACAGATGCAGGCACAGTGGCCAGTCGATTTGCAATTATCTGACCCGGATCGGAGACTGCAAGTCCCACCCTCTTCCTTCCAAAATCAATGGCTAATATCCTGCTCACATGCAAATTTTAAGGACTACAAAATTAATAAGATCAGAGTAAAAATTAAAATCAGCTATATCCTATTGATCTTCGTGCACATAATTCAGAAACAGTATACTATTTTTTAGCATCCACCTTTCCTTTAATCCTGAGCACCACCATCTTGTTTGCTGCATTTGATAACACTGTAACAGATTTATTAAATGTGCCTGCAATATTTGTATTATATCTTACTTTAATAACACCTTTTTCTCCGGGTGCAATTGGTTCACGCGGCCATTCCGGCACAGTACATCCGCATGTAGCTCTTACATTATTGAGCACCAGGGGATTTTTACCCTTGTTGGTAAATATAAATTCACTCGTTCCATCTGCCCCCCGCTCAATAGTTCCATAATCGTGTTCCAGCTTGTCAAATTTTATTGAATCTTTTTCAGCCTGAACTGCTTGAGCATTCAACGAGACTACCAGGATCAATAATAGTGGTAAAACAGAAATTTTTACTATCAATCTTCTAAAAAACATTTTTTCCATAATACTATTTTTTTTGATGGAGATAAAATATATATAAAAAATCATGAATCAAAACCACCAGGCCTTTTAATTCATGCATTTAATAAACAACATAAATTATGCCGGATTTGTTTCATTCCTGATTAATATCGCCATCTGCCGGCGGCCCTGATCTCTTCTTTTCCTCTCCCTGCTGATCAGTAATTTCGGGATCATCAGATCCACCTCCCAGATCAGTAAAATCAAGAGCACTACAAAAAAGAGCATCAGTCGGGCGGACTTTTTTAATTATTTTTTTTTGAGGTAGCTCCGGGGAGTTGGGTTTTTCCTCTCCCTTTTCTCTGTTTTTTTCGTTTTGCATATTATCCAGATAAAAAATTATACACTTCTTAATAAGTGAATTTACTCTTAATCCCCTCTTTACTGTTTGTTGAATGAATGAGAATTACAGAATTACAAAAGTATAATTAAAATAAGAGGGAATCAAATATGATAGTTTTAAAAACAAACAATATTAATCATATGAAAAAAGTAAGCAAAAAATCCATCGACAAAGAAAAAATTGCCAATTTTGCATATTATGAACCTGTTATGAAAAATGGATAAATATATTGATTTACTCAAAACACTAATAACAACACCATCTTTTAGCGGCGAAGAAGAAAAAGCTGCAGAAGTCATAAGGAAGTTCCTGACTTTTGAAAAAGTTTTTTTTTACACAAAACAGAACAATACCTGGGCGTACAATAAATATTTTGACCATAATAAACCTGTAATTCTACTGAACTCACACATTGATACTGTCAGACCGTCAGTAAGCTACAGGTTAAATCCATTTGAACCTGTTGAGGAGGGTGATATAATTTACGGACTGGGAAGTAACGATGCAGGAGGCCCCCTCATCTCTTTACTTGCCACGTTCATACATTTTTTTGAAAGAAAAGACCTCAGTTATAACCTGATATTTGCAGCAACGGCGGAAGAGGAAATTTCAGGGAGCAACGGACTTGAAATTGTATTGCCCGAACTGCCGTCGTTAGCATTTGCAATCGTCGGAGAACCTACATGCATGTCGTTGGCAGTTGCAGAAAAGGGGTTACTGATCCTTGACTGCTATGCACATGGAAAATCAGGCCATGCAGCCCGTGATGAAGGAGAAAATGCACTTTACAAGGCAATTGAAGATATACAAATTCTCAGAAATTACAGATTCGAAAAGAGCTCAGAAAAGCTGGGTGAAGTTAAAATGACAATTACACAAATTGATTCCGGGACCCAGCATAATGTTGTTCCCGATATTTGCCACTTTGTTGTCGATGTGCGCACAAATGAATTTTACCCCAACAATGAAGCTGTAAATATAGTTAAAGGGCTCATACGCTCAGAAGTAAGCCCCCGGTCATTGAAGCTCAACTCTTCCGGAATAAGTCCTTATCACCCTTTTGTCAAAAAAGCAAAAAATACAGGACTGGAAATCTACGGCTCACCAACTACCTCCGACCAGGCAATAATTCCTTTCCCCTCTGTTAAAATAGGACCGGGAAACTCCGCACGTTCTCACACAGCTGATGAATTTATTAAAAAAAGTGAAATCACGAAAGGAATAAGCCTCTACATCAAATTGCTTGAAGGGTTTAATATATAAAGCTTTAGCTGCTATAATTCAACCTCTTGCCTGCTACTTTCAACTCTGTCATACACAATTAATTGGTACAAATTTTGATGAAATTTTTTTGATGAAACGAACGTCCCGGTTAAAATCGGGACCAAACAGTAAAAGTTTTTGTGAGAAATAAATGTTTAATTGATTATGAGATTTTGATTTAGTAAAAAAACATATCAACCCTGTATAACTGAATAGTAATGTTTAACCTGTCTGCAAAAAGGATTGCAGGCACTCAATGAACGGAGGGCTGAACAATGAAATTTTCGGATATCAGGTTAATAATACTTACAGGCTTAATTTTACAATTGTGGCCGGCAGATGCAGATGCACAGTATTTCGGGCGTAATAAGCCGGGCTATAAATCATTTAAATTTGATGTAACCCACACTCCTAATTTTGAAATTTACCATTACTTAAAAAATGACTCATTAATAAAAAGTTTTGCAAACTGGAGTGAAGAATGGTTCTCTATGCATCAAACTATATTTAAGGATACATTTAAAACCAAAAATCCAATCATCCTCTACTCTCACCACTCAGACTTCCAGCAGACAAATGCGATCAACAGTATTATAGGAACAACGACAGGAGGGGTTACTGAATCGCTGAAAAACAGGGTTGTGATGCCGGTAGCACCCACACTGGCTCAGACAGACCATGTTCTTGGCCACGAAATGGTACATGCATTTCAGTTTAATAAATTGCTGAAATCAGATTCTGTTAAGATATCCATGAATAATATACCATTATGGATGACAGAAGGAATGGCCGAATACTTTTCAATAGGCAGCATTGATCCCAATACTGCAATGTGGATGAGAGACGCCCTGATTAATAATGATTTTCCCACCCTCAAGAAATTAACCACTGAATCCAGATATTTCCCTTACCGTTTCGGACATGCCTTTTGGGCGATGGTCGGAAAAACATGGGGAGACAGCCTGATACTTCCGCTGTACGAAAAAACTGCTCAATATGGCTATGAAAAAGCCATTGACTCAATTTTTGGAATTGATGCCAAAACTCTGTCCGGACTGTGGAAGTCAGCTATGGAAACCCATTATGGTAAATACCTGAATGATTCAACAGAAAGAAGATCGGGCAAAAAAATAATTTCCGAAAAAAACGGAGGTTCCATGAATTTATCACCCTCGTTAAGTCCCGACGGGAAATACCTTGCATTTTTTTCTGAAAAGGATGTATTTACATTAGACCTTTTCCTGGCAGATTCAAAATCAGGAAAGATCATTAAAAAGCTTTCAAGTGTAACCCGGAACCACGAAATAGACGATTTCAGTTTCAATGAATCTGCAGGTACCTGGTCACCCGACAGTAAAAAATTTGCATTTGTAATTTTCAAAAAAGGTAAAAATAATCTGGCTGTTATTGACATAAAGCGGGCCAGGATCATCAGGGAAATTGAATTTGGAAATATCGCATCTTTCTCAAATCCTGCCTGGTCGCCCGACGGCAGATATATTGCATTCTCAGGATTGTCAAATGGCATAAGTGACCTTTTCCTGTTCGATATGCATACCGAAGAAATTATCAGGCTTACAAACGATTTCTGTGCACATATTCACCCTCCGTGGTCACCTGACGGATCACATATTGTTTTTTCCACAGAAAAAATTAATAAAACCAGCCAGGCAAAAAAATTCAGCTTCGATCTGAATATTATTGACATAAGTACTAAAACAATCGAGTCGCCGGATATTTTCCCTGGTGCAGACAATTTAAATCCCTGCTATTCTTACGATGGAAAATTGATCTATTTCCTTTCCAATGCAGACGGCTTCCGAAATATGTATTCATATAATCCGGAAAACGGTGAGGTGAACAGGATTACCAGATATGTAACGGGAATCAGCGGACTCACTCCTTATTCTCCGGCAATAAGTACTTCAGGGAAAAGCGATATGGTTGCTTACACACATTATTTCAAAGGTAAATATGAAATCTATACGGCTTCCGAAAATGATTTTTACTTTGAAGTAACAGACAAACATTCTGTTGATTTCGAGCCGGGAATCTTGCCACCCTTAAACCATTACACCACTAATATCGTTGACACAACCCTATACAGCAGGGCAGAGAAAGATATCCGGTTATCTCCCGATTCAATTTTCGATGTCCCTTACCAGCCTAAATTCAAGCTCGATTACATTTCTAATTCCGCAGGTATTGGAATATCAACCGGAAGATATAATAACAATAATATGTCCGGAAGTGTCAGTATGATCTTTAGCGATATGGTTGGCAATAACCAGCTCTACTCAATTTTATCCCTGAATGGTGAAATATATGACTTTGGAGGCCAGGTTGCTTATATCAACCAGACAAAAAAGTTCAAATGGGGCGCTAATATTTCTCATATACCTTACAGGGCAGGAGAAATGTTCTTTACCAGGGATACCCTGACCTTCAAAGAAGATGGTGAGGAATATATAATGCCTGTAAATAATCTGGTTCTGGATTATATCAGGATGTTTGAAGACAATATATCGCTCTTTACATTTCATTCATTGTCGCAGACCCGGAGAATTGAAGCGGGACTGTCATCATCCTGGTACTATTACAGAATCGACAGATATCATAACTATTTTGATGACTGGGGCTATACAATCGGTGTTAAAAAGGAGAGAATGCCTGTTCCGGATGGGAATAATTTTCAAAAGATTGACCTTGCTTATGTTGTTGACAACTCATTCTCCGGGATGACATCTCCCCTGAGGGGAAGCAGAGCAAGATACCAGGTGGAAAAATATTTCGGGGCAGTTAATTTTTTCACCGGACTTATCGATTACAGACAGTATTTTTATTTAAAACCCATAAGCCTTGCATTCCGTCTTTATCACTATGGACGTTACGGAAGTGGTTCTGAAACCAATATTGTAACTCCTTTATATGTGGGATATCCGTGGCTGATCAGGGGTTATGATAATGTCTCCTTTTATAATAACATGAATTATAGTTATTTAGGTTATAGTTCATTGAATTATTCTACCCTGAGCGGATCAAGAATGGTAGTTGGAAATGCCGAGTTGCGTATCCCGATTTCAGGCCCTAAGATACTTGCCCTGTTTAAATCAAAATGGTTTCTGGCCGATTTTAACATATTTTTTGACGGAGGCCTGGCCTGGAGTACCGGAGATAATGTCAGAATAGCCTGGAAACCACAATCATTCGGAGAAAAAATTCCTGTTTTCAGTGCCGGCACATCATTAAGAATAAATCTTTTAGGGTATTTGGTAATTGAGCCCTATTATGCTATCCCATTTCAAAACGGAGGATGGAAAAATAAGACTTTTGGAATAAATTTTGTTCCCGGCTGGTAACTCTGTTTATCAAACCAGAAGTATTAAAAAACATGTTAAATAATATAACCCGTTAACGTTAACGGTAAATATAAATTATTAGATTTGCAATTAATTCACATAAATCAAGTTTGACATGATTCTTGGCCTATTAAAAGAACAAGGGACCGAAACCCGTGTAGCATTATTACCAGAGACTGTAAAAAACCTGACTGACCTTAAAGCAGAGGTTTTAGTGGAAAAATCAGCGGGAGAAATGGCTTATGCTCCCGATTCTGCTTATGAAGAAGCCGGCGCACAAATTGTATCCAGGAGTACAATTTTAGAGAAGGCTGAAGTCATTCTGCAAATTCAGCCTCCGGAAAAAGACTTCCTTGAGAAAATCAATTCAGGCAAGGTATGGATCAGTGCCTTTAATCCCCTGTGGGAAACCGAACTTGTAAAACAATTTAAGTCAAAGGGAATTACCTCCTTTAGTCTTGATTCAGTACCAAGGACAACAAGGGCGCAGTCTATGGACATACTCTCCTCAATGGCAACAGTTGCCGGTTATAAAGCTGTGCTAGAAGCAGGATTGCGCCTGCCGGTATTTTTTCCAATGTTTATGACTGCCGCAGGCACTATCCGTCCCGCAAATATCCTGATACTGGGAGCTGGTGTTGCCGGATTACAGGCTATTGCAACAGCTCGGCGACTGGGAGCCCAGGTCTATGTTTTTGACGTACGGTCTGCAGTAAAAGAGGAGGTGCAAAGCCTTGGCGGTAAATTTGTTGAAGTGGAGGGGGCCATTGAAGATAAAGAAGCCGGAGGATATGCTGTTGAACAAACTGAAGAGTATAAAGCCAAACAGCAGGAGGCAATTAACAACCAGGCCCTGAAATCAGATGTCATTATTTGCACAGCCCAGATCCCCGGCAAAAAAGCACCTCTCCTGATATCAAAAGAAACTGTAGAAAAAATGAAACCCGGGTCAGTTATTATTGACCTGGCAGCATCATCAGGAGGTAACTGTGAACTTACAGAAAATGACAAGGTAATAACACACAATAAAATAACAATAATAGGCCAGTCTAATTATCCCGCTCTCACACCCCTGGATGCAAGCCGCATGTTTGGGAAAAACGTATTTAATTTTCTGAAACTCATAATTGGAGAAGAGGGAAAATTAAACCTTAATTTCGAAGATGAGATTGTAAAAGGTACATGTATTACACACCAGGGAGATATCTTAAATGAGCGGGTTAAATCATTAACAGAAAACAAATAAAATACAGGGTATGGAAAATATTTTACAGTATTTTTTTGAATACAAAGAGGCTATTTTCATAATAGCACTTTCAGTCTTTCTGGGTATCGAAGTTATATCCAACGTTCCCGCAGTGCTTCATACTCCCTTAATGTCGGGAGCCAATGCAATAAGCGGCGTAATCATAATCGGGGGTATCATCCTGGTTGGCCATGCAGATCTTTCACAATTATCAGTGCAGTTGGTACTTGGAGTCCTTGCGTTGATTTTTGGAACGCTAAACGTTGTAGGTGGTTTTGCCGTGACTGACAGAATGCTGGAAATGTTTAAAAAGAAAAAAAGCAGACAATCATGAACAAAGTACTGGGAATAATAGACGGAAAAGAATTTACTACAGGTGATACCCTGCTGGAACTGAGTTACCTTATTGCAGCCTTACTGTTTGTATCCGGCCTGAAATTATTATCGCACCCGGAAAGTGCAAGAAGAGGCAATCTGTGGGCTGCAAGTGGTATGGGACTGGCAATGATAACGACATTGCTGCTTCACAAAACCGGTGAAGGGGCAGGTATTCCTTTAACTAATATATGGATTATTATGACTGCCATTGGCCTTGGGGCGGCTATCGGCTGGATGATCGCCAAAAAGGTAAAAATGACAGCTATGCCTCAGCTTGTCTCCTTTTATAATGCTACAGGCGGTGCGGCATCAGCACTTGTCGGTCTGTTGGAATATCCAAATGCTGTGGCCGGTGATACAGGATCAATCCTGGTAACAGTTCTGGGGCTTATCATTGGATCTGTTGCATTTAGCGGTAGCATGATTGCCTACGCCAAACTTGACGGTAAGGTAGGTGACCTCATGAAGCCCTATATGACCTATATAAATCTGGTCATATTGATATTTACTATAGGTATGGGAATTTATATAGTTGCTTCCCCCAATCAGCCTTCGGAAATGACATGGGCAATATATACCCTGATGGCACTTTCACTGATTTATGGTGTTATGTTTGTAATGCCAATAGGAGGTGCAGACATGCCTGTGGTTATCTCATTGCTGAATGCTTTCACTGGTATAGCGGCAGCGATGGCTGGCTTCATATACAACAACCAGGCAATGATATTGGGTGGCATCCTGGTAGGGGCAGCAGGAATGATACTTACTGTGCTTATGTGCAAAGCAATGAACCGATCACTTCTGAACGTAATTATAGGCTCTTTTGGAGTTGGCGCCAGTGCAGCCGGAGGAGAACACGGAACAATAAAAGAGATAACACTGAGCGATGCCGCCGTACTGTTGAGTTACTCACAAAAAGTCGTTGTAATTCCGGGCTACGGCCTGGCAGTAGCCCAGGCACAGCATATTGCACATGAGATGGATGAACTGCTTGAAAGCAAAGGAGTTGAAGTTAAATATGCTATCCATCCGGTGGCTGGACGCATGCCCGGCCATATGAATGTCCTGCTCGCTGAGGCTGATGTCCCTTATGAAAAACTTGTTGAAATGGACGATATAAATCCGGATATGCCTAATGTGGATGTAGCAGTAGTTATAGGAGCAAATGATGTTGTGAACCCTGCTGCCTATGATGATCCGGGCAGCCCTATTTACGGGATGCCGGTTATTAATGCCCATCTGGCGAAAAATATCATTATTATGAAAAGAGGAATGGGTAAAGGTTATGCAGGGATTGAAAATGCACTTTTCTTTAATGAAAAGACCCGTATGTTGTTTGGAGATGCTAAAAACTCAATTCAAAAACTGGTATCAGAAATCAAAACTATGTAAAAATATCATAAGATCTTATTTCCTTACACGTTTAACCATCCTGAAGACTGCATTTGATATGCGGTCTTCTGTGTTTCCGGCCCATCGCCATGCCGGATGGCCATATTCATCAAGATGCGGACCTCCTTCATATCCCCCCTCTTCCCAAACACGCCTGGTGGGAATATACGCAACCATTTCATTGGCATACCCGCAGACCCATGTGCCTGCTCCAAACTTACTTTTAAAAAGATGTGAGTAATCGACTACAGTTTCACCTGCCATTCCGATCAGCAAAAGATCATCTCCAAAACTCCACACCTGTATTGGGAAAGGATAGGATGAATTAAATTCTGTCCCGCTATCGATTAGTTTGATCATCCGTTTAGCCCATCGTTCCTGAATACTGCTTTCACTATTTGCTATGGGCAGCAACTTGTCTTTTGTGACAATTTCTTCATAATCCAGGTTGACATATCTGAAGTCAGAGTTAATTTCTGAAGATACAGGCTTCATATGATTTTCCACTACCTCCTCTACAGCATCAGAGAGCATCTTCCCATAATTCTCACATAACTCCAGTTTTCTCCGTGGCAGTGGATTCTGATCTCCTCCGCAGGCATTGAAAAACATGGCATTTACACCCGGATATTTCTTTTCAATATTGATCTGGGCAAAACCAGGATAATCGCCGCACCATGAATTAAATGACATAGTCGTCGGATGACATGCATAACCGAACAGTATGGCGAGTAATTTATCATCCTGACTCCTGACTGCAAGTACTGGTACATAGTGATCAACAACTCCTTTTAGTGGTTTACCCTTTGAAATCAATCCGGGAACTTCAGACTCAATGTTATCTCTCCGGTTAACAGCAAATGTGCATCTGCCTTCACCCATATAGAGACGCGCAGGCTGCATATTGCCGAGGGCCTCTTCAACGGCACCGGCAACCTGCAATTCCATCCATTCGGTATACTCATTAACCAGGGTATGCTGATGAACATCAGCCGGATAATAATCAATAAGATCACCGGTAAGGCAGGGGCCGCAATGATTATGCGAAAATGTGAGCATAAAATCTGAACGTGCTATATCAAATTTTTCAGCAACCTTCGAATAGATACTTTCATAAACTTTCTTTGACATACCCATATGATCGGTAGTGGCTATTATGACTGTTTTGCTGTTCTTGCCTTTCAATGCCATTACTTTTACCCACAGGTCATGTATCAATCCGTCGGGAGCCCTTTCCCTGTTCCCATACCCCGCCAGCCATACCTGGTTGTCAGGAGTAATTACCCGGCGGCTGAAGCCGGCTGCAACATATTCAGCCTCCGGGCCCCTGACAGTATTATCACCCTCAGGACTTTTGTCCTCTGACCTCATCGATACCACAGAGGCATAGAGAGAGCCCCGGAGAAAAAACACCCCCGGTAAGGCCAACAGAAGGACAAAAAACCTGATCGTGATAAAGATATTACGGAACATTGATAATAATTATTAAAAGTTTATCAATAAGCAGGTTACACAGCCAACTATTTGGGGAAGGAACCATGCATTTTATAATACCCG
>JAAYJR010000441.1 GCA_012522835.1 Bacteroidales bacterium | reverse complement strand
TAGAGATGATTGGCAAGGGTTTGTTCGTCAGGCTCCACACCATCAATGGCAATAGTTTTCAGATAGCTCTTGTCAGGCCTTATGATGTACTTGTTATAATAGTATACGGTATAGCCTATTGCCAGTGGATTACCGGCAATGGCATCTATCAGTCCTGCCATGGTGAATATCAGTTGCTCTTCATATTCCGGAAGGTCAATATATTCCAGATCTTTCATTATCAGGAGGTCCATCAGCTCCTGGCTTCCTGAGTTGGCATTTCGTATTAAGGGATATATTTCTGAATATTGGGGGGAATCTGGGAAGACCTCCACCCCCAGCTCACTCCATTTCGTTGTTTTCCCGGTGTATATGTCCCGGATGTTTTCGGTTGTCAGCCCTTCGACAGGGTTTCTGGGGTAAACAATAAAAACCAATGCATCGAGCGCTATCGGTGTTTCGATCACACTTACACCCTGTGCCAGGGCATACTCTCTTTCATCGGGTGAGAGGCTTCTGGCGGAGAGTGTGAGATCCACTGTCCCGTCAATCAGGTTTATTATTGAGTTGTGTGTCTGTGAGCTTAAGACCCGCCTGTCAATCTTCTGCCTGAGGCTGCCCCTGGCCTTTGGCTCGACACTCCATGTGGTGCTGCCTGATGAGCCTGATTTATTCTCCTGCCACTGGTAATTGAGTCCCATCAGTTCGCAGGCAATAACCCTGTTCAGCGGTAATGTTGAAGTTGAACCGTCAATGAGAGGGTAGTTTTCTATTGAGAGTCCCTGAATGTATGGTGAGTCGGTATTGATCTTTTCACACCCCGTAAAAAGAGTTATCAGGCAAATGAGCAAAGCTGTGATAATCCGATATTTTGTTTTCATATTCCTGTTAGTTTGACGCAAATATTAAGCCGGCAAAAGAGCCGGTCAAAGTTATTATAAAAAGCAGCTGCAAGAAAGTTGCCGGCCGACGAAAGTGTATTTATCAACAAAAATATATAGTTTGTTAATAATCAGTAAACTAATATTCTTTGTCCGGTGCTAAAAAGGGAATATCTTGCCGTAAGAATATAATAAAAGGGTTTATGCTGGTTGATATAGGATAGCGTTCTCTGAATGTTTCAGGATAAAACCTACTGATCTTCAGGGCAATGGAATAGGAACGCAATGCTTATGCTCCAGGAAAGTATGGTGTGAGCTTCAATTTATTTCGGTTGCCGTTGATCTGCAAAATATTACTGAAGGCAACGAATCGGGGAAATAACAGAAAGGAAAACAAATGAAAATCATCAAAACAACATTCATGCTGATGGCGCTGCTTTTGGTGGCAGCCGGCAGTAATAGCTGCAAAAAATGTCCTGAGTGTGAGGATTGTTTACCGACGGACTGTGAAAAATGTGCTGACTGTCCTTGTATGGCTATTGATCCTGTCTCGCTGACATTTGGTAATGTGGCGGCAGGGGCTGATGAGTCGCGACAGGTTGTCGTGAAAAACACCGGCAGCGGAGTGTTGACCATTTTGTCGGTAACAAGCTCTGATCCTGCTTTTGCAGGTTCTTTTGCTGTTTCAAATATTCTGCCTGGAGAAGAAGGAATAGTGACTGTAAGATTTTCTCCTGTGTTGGCAAAAAACTACAGGGGGTTCATTTCCATAAAGAGCGATGCCTGCTGTGATCCGGTCAAAACTGTTGACCTGATGGGTAATGGGACGCCACAGGCGG
Source organism: Bacteroidales bacterium (assembly GCA_012522835.1). Lineage (GTDB taxonomy): Bacteria > Bacteroidota > Bacteroidia > Bacteroidales > Prolixibacteraceae > JAAYJR01. The sequence continues at coordinate 5,622 of JAAYJR010000441.1, read as the reverse complement.
TAATACCGTTGTTCAGTTCCTCATTGGAGACCGCCAGTACGAATGAACCGGACCGTCCTGAAGGCTGGTGGCAGGATTACTGGGGAATTTTCGGAGCCAATGTCACGTTTGCTTATCTGAATGAGGGATACACTGGCAGTCACAGCGTGAAAGTGGAAGTCTCCGGCGAGCCTCTCCATCCACATTCCGGACGCTTTCCGGAGGGTGATGCCAAATGGCTTTTCGAGCCTGTAGAGCTCAGTCCGGGCGACTATGTATACAGTAACTGGTACCGTTCAAATGTTAACACGTTCGTTACCCTGGCAATTACCAATACGGAAGGAGAAACGGAGTATTACGATCTTCCGGAGGCACCTGCAAGCTCAGAGTGGACGAGATACGAAGCAGTCTTCGATGTGCCGGCAAACGGCGTAGCGGCTACTGTTTTGCATATGCTCAAGAGCAATGGTTATCTGATCACCGATGACCACGAGATAGCACCCTATTACTACAAAGGTTTTAACAAAGGTTTGCTCACCATAACCTTCGATGATGGCTGGAATATAAACACCGAAACGGCACTTCCCGTGATGGACCAGTACGGGTTTAAATCGGTTCAGTATTACAGAACTGACGCGATTGAAGATTTTACAGGATTCCAGTACCCGGATCCGAAGAATTTAATACAAATGTTTAAGGACGGAGGACATGAATTTGGCTCTCATTCTATTAACCACAGTGATCTTACGCTGGAGCCGGGTCCGGTTTTAACCAATGAACTTGCCGGTTCAAAAGTGTTCCTGGAGGACTATCTGGATATTACCATAAAACATTTTGCGACTCCTTTCGGGCTTTATGATTCACGCGTAACGGGAGAGGCGATGAATCATTACATTTCGCAACGCACGGTAGACAGGGGATATAATTCAAAAGACAAACTGGATATAACCCGCTTAAAAACATGGTGTATTCTTATAAACACCACTGATACCGAGTTTGAGGCATGGGTAAAAAAAGCCACAGAAGAAAACTTATGGCATATTCTTTTATATCATGAGATAGAGGGTAGCAACGGGAAAGATGATGCAACCCTGGAAATGTTTACAAAGCATATGAAAATAATAGATGATTACGGTATAGAAGTGGTTACAATGTCGGAAGCATTTGAAAAACTGGCAATTGATATGTAATAGTCAGAACCTGATCTGACGGCAGGTTTTTTTATTATCTCTACTGGTTCAGGCCGGCGGCAAATTTCTTTTCACCGTTCACAGGGTTATTGCAGGCGATCAGGATTAAAATGCTGAAGAAATAATAATACAATTTTTTTCATATCCTTTTGTGTATTTGTATTATGAAGTTTTCATGCGAAAATATTATTACTGTATTATTGTAAATTAAGTGGTTTATATAGTTTGTCCCGGTTTATCGGGAGAACTCCAATGTATCTGAAGTTATACCATATGTTAAATTCTTTGGATATCAGTTTGATACCAGTTTTAAGCCAATAATTGACCCGATTAAAGTTGTAATAAAAAGTAGCCGTAAAAAAGTTGCGGGCTCTTTAAATACCAATATCCCGATTAATACTGTTCCTGCTGCTCCAATTCCTGTCCAGACAGCATAGGCCGTTCCTACAGGCATGGTCTGAATTGCTTTTACCAGGAGGATCATGCTTATGGCAAGTGTAACAATAAAGCCGGCATACCACAGATATACTTCATTACCGGTAGCCATTCTGGCCTTTCCCAGACAGGATGCGAAAGCTACTTCGAACAAGCCTGCTATGATTAAAATTATCCAGTTCATTCAGCGATTTTTTCGTTCTGCGATTATAAGCTTTAAATTCACAATAAGCGGTATTTCTTAAATTGTAAAATCATTTTCAGTTCTCATATCTATTGCATTTTACAGGACTTTTTCAAGTTTTGTCACGGCAGCAGCAACAGCAACAGACATAAAAATGACAGCGATGCACAATGCAAGAAAACCGGCGGGATCGTCATCTTTACTATGGAATATCTTTATGTATAGCCCTGCCATCGCAATTAAAATGCTAAATATGATTGCGCAGTATTTTATACTTCTTAAAGTTCTTACAGATTTTAGTGTAAACAATTTATTTTGTCCGATAAAGCCGAGTAATCTGAATGCCTTAAACAAGGCAACAAAAAAAACGATTGATGATATGTATCCGTAAATGATGAACGGGTCAAGATAAATGCTGATCAGGTCCAGGTTTTGAGCTCTTCCTTCAGATAATGGAAGCCGGATCATAATGTAAAGCACCACAATACTGATAAGGACGATAATGGTCTGAAGGAATATTATTGAAATTCTTTTCATGTGGTTCCGCATAATTTATAACTGTCCGTGCTGAACTAAACCCCGCAACGGCGGAAAAATGATTTCAAAAGTACTTTAAATAACTTTATCCGTTGCATTGCCTTGTTTATTATCCACATCGGGAAATTTCCGGAATAAATTGATCGGGAAGAGATCAATGAGTATCTGACCGCTAATTCACGTCTGTACAAATAAGCGTCTGTTTACATGCTTATTTATGCAATAATTGCAGAATAAGGTTTATTCCTTACTATAATCTCTTTATTTATACATATAAGGTTGAAATAAGCAGTGTCCTCAGTATTATTTGGTCTAAAGTGTAGCCGGAACCGTTTACTTAAGTGTACATTAGTAAAATGGGAACGGTAAGAAAATATGGGAAACCATAATTTCTTACCGGACTTCTGCAAGGAGGGACCATACGGATTGGAATTACTAAATTTATACAATCGTAAAATGACGGTATTAATTTGAATTATAAAAGCAGACAATGAGCTTTTCAATTGACCATATGAATTTATTCAAGTCCTTTTTCCGGGGGAGACAGGATATATATGCAATCCGATGGGAGAAAGACGGTAAATCCGGTTATATGCCTGCCTACAATGTTGACTGGACTGATTACCGGAAACATAGATCAGCAGGGGGAAGCTTTAAAGATTATTCAAAAAAAGAGTACCGGGCCTTTACTGATGATGTATTGATGATGCATTTACAGGGAATTGAAACCATCGGTATATATCCGCTTCTTGAAGACAATAGCTCATATTTCATTGCCGCTGATTTCGATGACAGGAACTGGGCAGAATCTATTCTTAAATTACATTCTGTCTGCTCAAAGCATGAAATAGCTTCTTATGTTGAACGTTCGCGTTCAGGAAATGGAGGGCATCTATGGATTTTCTTTGAAGAAAGCCTTCCGGCTGAAAAGACCCGGAAACTGATGTACGAATTACTCAGGGAGGCAACTATAATCTCTCCGTTTGCTAAAGAACCGAGTTTTGACAGGCTTTTCCCTAATCAGGATTATCATTCCGGGAAAGGACCGGGCAATCTGATTGCCCTCCCGTTGAATGGGAATGCTCTGAAGACATTCAATTCAGCATTTTTGGATCCGGCTGATCTTCAGCCTTACGATTGTCAATTTGAAATTATTAAAAGTTTTCGTAAACTGTCTGTTGATCAGTTTAAAACTATTTATCAGGAAATTTTTAATGAAAAGGTTGATGTTTTTTTTCAGTCAAGTTTCGATCGGAGCGCCAGTCCAATAATTGAAATCCAAATTGGTGGTCAGATATATTTAAAGCGCCTTCACCTTAACAGAATACTCACTGAGTTCATTAGAGAAAATCTGAACTTTCTTAATTCTGATTATCTGGTGAAGAAAAACATGGGTAAATCTACCTTTAATCTTGAAAAGTATTTCAGACTGATTGAAGAAACGCCTGATGAAATAATTTTACCAAGAGGATTTGTAGCCAACTTAATCTTCTTTTGCGGGAAGGAAAATATTCCCTTTAAAATCGTTGATAACAGAAAAAAACTCGATCCGGTTGATTTTGAATCAAATATCGAATTGAGACCTGAGCAGAAAGCAGCAATAGAAAAGACCCTTGGTAAAGATTTCGGAGTTATCGTTTCACCCCCGGGTTCAGGAAAAACCGTAATTGGTCTTGAGATAATCGCTCAGAAGAGACAGCCTGCATTGATCATTGTTCATCGGAAACAGCTGTTTGACCAGTGGATGGACAGAATTCAGAGTTTCCTTAAAATACCTAAGAAGGAGATCGGACAAATCGGGAATCAGAAAGTTAAAATCGGAAAGAAAATTACTGTTGCAATGATTCAGTCTCTTTCGAGAAATAAAGAGATTGAAATAATTTCCCGCAGATTCGGAACGATTATCGTGGATGAATGTCATCATATTCCGGCAAAATCATTCAGAGAGACTATAGTTAATTTCAATTCATATTATTTATACGGACTGACAGCCACTCCCAAGCGTAAAAACAATGATGAAAAACTGATTTATGTTTATATTGGAAGTATACTATACAATGCGGATCAGGTTGAACAGATAAGGCAAAAACAAATCAGGGTAGAAGTAAATATCAGGGATACAAATTTATACGTACCTTTTAATTATAAAATTGATAAATATGAAACTATTTCAAGGATTCTGATTCATGATACCAACAGAAATACATTGATTCTTGATGATATTGAAAAGAATTCAAGCCGGTTCAAAACATTTCTGATATTGACAGAGCGTAAAGCACATGTTGATATCCTTAACCTTTATCTCAAGGAAAAATACGAAACTATTACAATTTATGGAGAAGATTCCGAGAGCAGCAGGAAAAGCAAAATTGAACAGTTAAAGCAGGGTCATTTTAAAATAGTAATTTCTACCGGACAGTATTTTGGTGAAGGAATCGATTTAAATAATCTGGAATGTCTTATGATTGCATATCCCTTTGCTTTTGAAGGGAAACTGATACAGTATATCGGACGTATACAACATTCTGGAAACCCGCCGGTAATTTTTGATTATCGTGATTCCAAAATTGATTATTTTGAAAAAATGTTCAAGCAAAGGAACCGATATTATAAAAAACTCACAAAGAAGTAAATATCTGAAGACCAAAACATAGAATTTAAGGAATTCAGGCGGAATTAAGGTTGCATTGAGCAGAGTATCATGTAGATATTTGGATTCACCGTAAATGAGCCTTTTCCCAACGTAAAGTAAAAGTAGGTAAAGCTTTCCAAATTATTTTACTTCTTCACTTTGCATCGGAGTTACTTTTTATTCACCATGTTTGTATCTTTATCATTGGGTTTTCTTTCAAATCCTTAGTCAAAGCAGGAGTCATTATAAATTGCTTAAAATCTCCAAGTGCATTTCCATACTCAATACATTTTTCTTTCGTTAATGTGTCAATGTAATTGGTAGCAACATCAATACTAAATTCAATTTCTGTTTCTTCTATCGGAACAATTATATTACCATCAATCAATTCGCCTTGTATTGGGCTATTGATTTCTTTTAAGAACTCCTTATTATGCAATATTTTATTCCGCAAAGTAATTAAATCTTCAAGTTGCTTAAAAGAAGGATGATTCTCATTAAGCATGTATTTGCCATCCGAAACAATGTGAGGAATCATTAAGAGTTTATTTCGAAAACTTAATCTCATATACTCTTTACAATAAGTCTTATAATTCTCTGGCCCAAATTTGTCTAAACAGTAATCAGCAAGTATAAAATTGAGTGAATATTCAAGGGTTGCAGCG
>JAAYJR010000493.1 GCA_012522835.1 Bacteroidales bacterium | reverse complement strand
GGTAATATATATTATAATATGTTGTTTTAGAAAAAACCCCTAAATATAAAGATATTCGGGTTTCATTCAAATATTTAAAGATAATTTACTTGATGTATATGATAATTATCCTGAAAAAATGCCAAAAACTGATTTTGTTTATTGTTTGAAACTAATATCAATTTTACCATCTGTGATGACTGGGAACCCTACCAGCTGAAGGATAGTCCGTAATCTTCAGGTGTCAGCTCCCATTTTTGGAAAAGCCATCTTGCCGCCCTGAGGTCATAGCGCGTCCTGACGATTTCCGGAGATGCTTTTACCATATTTACCACCTCTTCAATTATGAATGGACTTTTTTCATCAAGGCAATCTATTGTATTCAGTGCATGGCAACGGGCAAATTCATTCGGATCTTTAAGCACGTCAGCAAGAGCTTTTACGGCTGCCTCTTTTTCCCCGAGTTTATATAACGCTTCTGCAGCGACAGTTACGACATTCGCAGAATTATCGTTAAGGGCAGATTTCAACGCCTCTTTGGCCGGTGCTGCTTTTTCTCCCAGTATCAATATTCCTGTGGCCCCCCAGTAACGAATAGCACTTTCGTCGTTTTTTAAAAATATCTTCAGGGCTTCCAGGTTTTCAATGTTTCCTGAAGTTGCAATATCTGCAGCATTTATTACAGGTTCCAGATCTATTTCTCCGGAACGCATAAAGTCATATTTTGGCATTTCCCCTGCACGGTCTGTAAGCCCGGCTTCCGGAATGAAACCGGTATCCATTATTCTTTCTGACCAGTCCATTCCGGCCTGTCGCATTCTTGCCATTACATCTGTGTAGCCCGGATTACCTGCAAGGTTATTTATTTCCCAGGGATCATTTTCAGTGTCATACAACTCCTCAACCGGTTTCGTTTTCCAGAATATACTTTGAATTTCATTGCATTCACCGTTCTGCCATGCCTGTTCCCAAGAGCGCAAAGATGGCGCCCGCCACAGGTAGTCGAGGTGTTGTCCGTAGATCCTGTATGGCATGTAATTTCTTATGTAACGGAATTTATGATCCCTTACCGCCCTGCACATATCATACCTTTCGTCCATCCTGCCCCTGAACATAAATGCATATTGGGGATCTGCTGTCTTTTGTTCACCCAGAAATGCATTTCCCTGCATAAAACCTGGTACAGATATTCCGGCTATACTTAAAAGGGTTGGGGCCAGATCTACGAAGCTTATCAACCTGTCAGTTTTATCTCCGGGTTTTTCCGAAGGAAAGAGATGTTTGTATTTTTCAGGAATACGGACAATAAATGGTACCCTTGTGCCTGTTTCATAAACATACCTTTTACTACGCCCAATAACTCCTCCGTGGTCACCATAATAGAAGACAATAGTATTTTCAGCAAGCCCGGCCTCTTCAAGCTCTTCAATCCATTCCCCTATACGGGCATCCATATCCTCAACCTTGTCGTAATATTGAGCCCAGTCGTGCTTCATTGCCGGTGTGGACGGATGGTATGGAGGTATAGGCACCTCGTCGGGACTGTGCCTGAGTTGTTCATCAGGAATGGAATCATGGATAGAACTTTCGTGTGATATGGTAGTGTTGAATACTGCAAAAAAAGGTTTTCCCGGAGGCCTGTTCTTATAATGTGCATTCCTGCTGCATTCATCCCAAATTTTTTCAGGGTCTATCGATGCTGTATTATAATCAGTTTTTGAGTTGTTTGTACAGTAATATCCGGCTTCACGAAGAAATTCGGGATAAGTTTTTACTTTCTCAGACTTGGAGTAGGTGCTGCGCATATGCTGGTTGCCCCCTGAGCAGGCATATATACCTGTAATGATGGTGTTTCTGGCAGGGGCACAGACAGGCGCATTTGCATAAGCATGGGTGTATAAAAATCCTTGTGAGGCTAGTCTGTCGAGATTAGGGGTATCTGCAAAATTATCACCATAACACCCTAGAAGCGGACTGTTATCCTCACTTGTAAGCCAAAGAATATTAGGTAATTCTGTCGGTTTTTGTTCATGACAGCCGGTAAAAGCAAATGTACTAAAACCTAAAAGGACAGGAAAAGATAAGTTTCGAAGTTTCGAAATATTCATACTGATGTTTTAATTATTACAGGTAAAAAATAAATATTTATAAAGTTATTAACTAAATCTGTGT
>JAAYJR010000293.1 GCA_012522835.1 Bacteroidales bacterium | reverse complement strand
TATAACGACATAATTTCATTTTATGAAGCTGATGCTGAACAACTACCATTCCCTGATAACTCTTTTGATATAATATATTCAAATATGGTTCTGGGAATGATACCAAATCAGATGGCAACTATTAAAGAGTTGGCAAGAATTATTCGGCCAGGAGGCACGATTGCCATTTCTGTGCATGGACCTGATCATTATAAGGAAGCAATAGAAGCAGGGTTGAAATCACTCAAAATCCGTTATTATTTCAGCCATAGATTGGAGTACTGGCCACGTGATGAAAAAAAGATAAAAACTTTCTTCACTGATGCTGGTCTTGATAAGATAAGAACAGAGAGATTAACCTGGATTGATAAATTTGAGAATGGAGGTCAGGTGTTTGATTTTTTTTCAGCTTCAACGGGGTTGTGGTGGTATCATAGATTACCGTCTGAATTAAGAAATAAAGAAGCAGAGAAAACACGAATTTACTTTCAGCATAAGAATATCAATCAAATTACAAGTGACGTGGTATTTGCTGTTGGATATAAACCTATCGATTTATTATAACCTGAAAATATTGTTTGTACAGTAATATGCTGGAATCACATTGTCAATGGTAATACAATCGATAGTTAAAATTTACTATCCGGCCTGTTAAATGGTTCCCGTAAAAATCTATATATAGTTTCATTAAATAATTCATGCTGTACTGTTGGAGCAAAATGTGTTCCGCCCGGGATTATCCATAAATGAGCATTGGGAATATTTTGATACATTAAAACTGTATGCTCATCTCTTACTAAATCCTTATCGCCAGCCACAACTAACACAGGTGACTGAATCTTTTTTAATTCCTTCAACTCTATATTAGGCTGTTTGTCCATCATATTCATTAGTTGGTAGATAGTATGCCAATCACTTGATGTATCATTAGCATTTATCATTTTGTTTGCTTCCAGTTTTGTATTTACTATCCAATTTTTTGTCCATGGAAGTAGCGCTGTTGTATCTGGCCACAAATTGGCTCCCATTGAAACAATTTTACCGACTCTGCCAGGGAAGTTTATGCCCATTAATAATCCTATAATTCCTCCGTCACTCCATCCAATAATATTGCATGAATTTATATTGAGGCTTTCCATCAGCGCAATTAAATCTTCAGTTATTAAATCGAATGTCAATGAATCAGTATTCATATCTGATTTTCCTCTGCCCCTGCAATCAGGCACTATCACCCAGTAGTGTTTCGAGAAATAACTTATCTGATAGCCCATTTTATTAATATCACCCAGGTTACCATGTATTAACATTAATGGTTTGCCCTTTCCATAAGTCTCATAATATAATCTGGTTCCATTTACTATAGTATATTGTCCAGCTTCAGGATTGTCTCCAAATGGGATATCAAAAGCAATTTCAGATGGATGTTGTGCTGTCGTTTGTTTGGAAATAAGGATAGCAAGCCCTATTATTAATCCAAGTATAATATATGTCTTCATATTTTTTAAAATCGAGTCTATACCATTTTCCCAATATTAATTTTGAGCCATTTGTTTTGAATGGTTCCAGAAAAACATCATCTTCGTCAGGAGAAGAAAAATACATGAATTTTCCATTTTTTCTATGAATTTTACGTAAATAATATGGTTTACTGCATTATCTGCGGTTAAACTTTTAATTCTTGCTGCAATTTTTTGGTCTGTAAGCAGGCAGGCAAAAGATGTACTCTGCCCAAAGGAAGAGGAGTAAATACTTATTATTAACAATGCCAATCCTTTAATCACAAGTTTTCAACTTATTAAAACTTTAAAAGCAAACAACCTATTTACTTTAACCAAAAATAATCAAGTAGAAATGTTTTAATAGCGGCTATGTATTAGCTTGAAAGTTAGTATGTAGCCGCTTTCAAGGCATTGCCTCAATTAGCCCTTTAATGGTTCATAATTGGCTCAAGAAGGGGGTAATTCATACCAAATTTTCGTAAATCAGGTTGCAACTTTTCCTTTCTCCAAAACCAGTTTTCAGAAAAGATAAACTCAACCCATAATCCAATCTTAAGGAGAGAAAGAACTTTATAAAATAGTATCTCTTTTTTAGGATTTTTTTGAATTCCAGGTTTTCCAGGTAATAAACAAACAGAATACATCTTAAAATACAAAAGCAGGTTGCTATAAACTTCTTTTGCCAAATTTGTATGCCAAACCAAGTTGAATATCCATATCACGGGCTTTGCCATTACCACCCTCCTTAAATTCCTGTTTCGAGGTAAGGTACCCGGTGCTGAAAGATCCAACCCACCGCTTAGAAAAATCATATGCCAAAGCCCCGGAAATATTGACTCCAAATCCTCCACCTGTATAAACTTCCTTGTTGTCTACGTACAAGTAAGCGCTTGCAAAACCTATGGAGGGTGAAAAGTCAAAACGAAATTTTTCAGATATAGGCAACGATAAAACTGGTCCGGCAGTAAAAGCTGCTAAAGTCCAGGACATTGGTATTTCACTATCGCCAACAGTTGAATATTCGTTGCTTCGAATTGAAAAATTTACACCTATTTGTTCCGTAATCCTGTAACCAAAGATAGTTTTACTGCTAAATCCCGTCCTTTCAATACCTTTATAGTTGTTAACTGGTATATCAAATGCAAATTCATCCCTTGCAAACGATAATCCCGCACTAAATCCTATGTATCCCCTGTGTTCAAATTTGTGTATGGCAACAATTTCATCCTGTATGTATGAATAGTTCAGCAACGGACTGCGGTATTTTTCAAAATTTTCGAAACTTCTGTTAATCGGAAAACGATCTTTTATTGTACCGGCCAAAATTCCAATTCCTCCCCCAAGTACTGCAAATCCAGATCCCATGATAGCAGACTGCATATTCCTGCGATTTCGGACAGTCAGTCCCGCTGAAAACGGACAGTCAGTCCTGAGTTATCCGGACACCCAGTCCCGCTGAAAACGGACACTTTCTCCATCACTTTTTTTCGTAATCATAAACGCCTAAAATTAATTATTTTTATATTTCTTACGCAGGGAATCTCCAACAAGTGTAATCCTATGTGAGCTATGAACCATGCGATCTAGTATTGCATCCGCAATAGTTGGGTCCCCAATAACATCATGCCACTCACTTACAGGCAATTGGGATGTTATGATGGTTGATCTTTTCCCATGTCGGTCCTCGAGGATTTCAAGTAAAATTAATCGTTGATTATTATCAAGTGGTTTTAGTGCAAAATCATCCAGAATCAATAAATCATATTTTTCGATTTTTCCTATTTCTTTAATATAAGTACCATCTGCCTTTGCAATCTTCAACTCATCGAACAGTTTTGAGCAGTTACGATAAAAGACCTTGTATCCTTGCATACAAGCCTGATGACCAAGTGCTGAGGCCAGGAAGCTCTTCCCCAGACCTGTGCTTCCCGATACGATTATATTTTGTTTATTGGTTATCCAGCTACAGGAGGAGAGTCTTAACATCTGATTTTTATCTAGATCTCTTTTAGCTGCATAATCAATTTGTTCCATGCTTGCCTGATATCGAAATCGGGCTCGTGTAATTAATCTATTTAGCCTACGATTGTAGCGATCATCCCATTCAGCCTGCACCAAATGAGATATAATTTCCTCTGTTGTAAAATCTCTGTTCCGGCCTGTTTCCATAATTTCCCGGTAAGCCCGGATAAAACCGCTCATGCGCAGTTCTTCAAGTTTTTGAATTGTTGTTGTTTGATTCATAATGTATTAATTAAGTGATAACTATTTGTAATTGTCTTTCCCTCGTATATTTTCATGTAAGGGAAGTTTTAAGTCAGCTGGATCTTCCTGTTCCATTTTATGAATATTGTTTTTCAGTGAGTTTTTGATGAATCGGAAGGATATGGCATTATATTCTATGGCATTCATACACACTTTTTCAAGGTCTTCAACTTTGTATTTTTTACCAAGATTCAACACGCCCATACAGGATTTAAAAGCCTGCTGGGGGTGCTGCTTGCTTTCCAGTAATAATTCGATAAAAGTTTCTACTGAACCCCCCATTTGTGATGCCCACTTTATAAAACGGTCGGTATTCCAACCCTTCACAAACTGATGGTTGGCAGGCATATGTTCTTTTACAGTAGTATAGTCATATTTTTTGCGGTTCCTCTTGTGTAAAGCAACACGAATGTTGTCACTGAAGATCTCCACCATCCGGCTGGTATAAATTGTCTTGACCATTTTGCCGGTATATTGATATGGAGCACTATAGTAATGCTTGTCTTCCTTAAGATAAATATGATGATTGAACTCCACTTTGGACACCTGAAAATGTTTTATTTCATACCGTTCTGCTGGAAGAGGCATCAACTCATTTTTTTCTATCTCATTGAAAAGCTCTCTACGACTGATTTCCCTTCGTTGGAAAGGAGTATTGTTCAGGTTCTCCAACTCTTCCCAAATGGCCTCATTTAACTCTGAAAGTGAAAAGAATGTCTGATTTCTTAATTTGGCAAATATTCTTTGATATACTAACCTGACAGCATTTTCAACCAAACTTTTATCCTTTGGCCGGGACGGACGGGTTGGCAAAATAACCGTATTATAGTGGCGGGCAAGATCATAGTAGGTGTCATTAAGTAACGGCTCATATTTACACGCTTCTGAAACAGCTGACTTTAAATTATCAGGACAAATGCCCCTGGGAACTCCTCCGTAATATATCCAGGCATTCTCATTGGCCCATATCCAGTCTTCTAACTTCTGACTTTTTGTTGCTTCTACATAAATCAACTGACTGGCTCCCATTATGGTCACAAAAATCTCAACGTCATGAATCTCTCCGGTTTTGGGATCGATATAATGCATTTTTTTGCCTGTAAAATCAACATATAATAAATCGCCAGCTTTGTGCTCTATATGCATTCCTGGCTTTAATTTATTCTCCCACATTCGGTAATGATGACAAAATCTGGAATAACTAAAACCGTCTGGATTACGCTCTTTATACTCTTCCCACAGAAGATACAGGGTTACCCCGACACGAGCTAACTCTTTTTCATAAGTGGGAAACTCTTTTGCAAGTTCCTCATACATTGGATTGGCTGATTTGTTGCTTTTTTCAAAAACACAGACAACCTCTGTGTCACTCATTTGAGTAATGTCATAGTAGGATAATCCACTGCGCTTAAACTCTGCCAGATACTCTCCCACACTGGTTTTACTGATCTGAAGAGCATTTGCAATTTTTCTCACACTAAATTTTAACTCCTGGTGCAATCGAAGTATTTCTCTAATCTTTTCCACATCAATTCTTTGTCTTGGCATTTTTCCCCTCCTGTTAATTTCGATTTATTTTAAAAATCAACAGAGGTACTAATAATCAGTGAAAAAAAGTGAAGGATTATTGGCAAAACCCAACTGTCCGTTTTCAGCAAGAATCACTGTCCGCTTTGAACCGGCCGGCTGTCCGTTTTCCCCAGGAATTATTGTCCGCTTTCAGTAGGAATCCTTGTCCGCTTTGGTCAGGAATTGGTGTCCGCTTTGAACAAGAACAGGTGTCCGCTTTGCGCAAGATTTTGCAATTACCATCATCATCCGTTGTTAAGTCCTATCAATCGTACCATACTGGAATTGAAATATCGTTTAACATTGCTTCAAGGAATCCCATCATCACTCTATCAATCGTACCATACTGGAATTGAAATAAGACAGGTTTTATAAATCATCAGCATGGAAGTGGTCTATCAATCGTACCATACTGGAATTGAAATAATGAAGTCATAGAG
>JAAYJR010000541.1 GCA_012522835.1 Bacteroidales bacterium | reverse complement strand
TGTTGATCGTTTCGATTCCATAGAGGTTACAAACGAATCATTAACATTTGTCTCCGGTCAGTTACATGACAATGTAAAATTATATAGAGAGGGTGAAAAAGTTTTTGTAACCTCCGCTGATGCGACTAACTCATCAAAATTAACAACCAGGGAAGCCCAATGTCTGTCAATGATTGCCAATTCACCTTTACCCAATTTGCTTGATGAAGTTTTCAGCGGCAGGATTTTGGATAAACAAAAAGAGTTGCTGACAATATATGGATTGCCTGAAAACACTGATTTAAAAGAATACTTTTCCTTCACTTTCTCTGAAGGCGAGGGGATATTGTATTCCCCGACAAAAGAAGGAAGGGGATTAATACCGGTTACAGATAATACCGGTCACTATATTTCTGATATACTCAGAAACCTGAATAATCAAGAACCGGAGTTGGAAAAACTACCCGAAAAATCAGAACAAAGAGAATTGGGATTTGTAATCAAAAGAGGCTATCGCTTTTTTTACGATGATTATCCGGATGATTATGAAGAAGTCAGCAACCGGCGTTACGAGATAATTCCGTTTGTAGGCCAAACCGGCAAGAATGATCCATCCATGCTTTCCACACACATTAAGGAATACGAAGAGGATATGGAGACCCGGTTTTTCATCAATAAAAGTGAAAATGCCAAAAAAATATTGCAGTTGATCGATGAAATTGAAGGTATTAAAGGATACGATTTTCAATTGATGAAACAGGCTTTTTATTATTTGCGTGATGAAAAATTTGTGTATGGCATTGCAGACAATTTAAAAAAAATAAGGAAAAAGGATCTGTTTGAAATTACAATTTCACCCGATCCGGCTGACGCTGTTTTTATAGTTTCGAAAAGAAAGCAGTTTTTAATGCTGAACCTGAAAATTAAAATCGGGAATGAACTAAAAAAAAGGAATGTATTTCAGTTACAACCGGAAGACCACTATATTCATGTATCAAACAGAAATTACCATTTTGCAAAGAGTGAAAAAGTGACGCAAATTCTGGCCACCTTCCCCGAAAAAATCAAGATGGTAGCTTCATACAAAGATGAATTCTTCAAAAAGGTGGTTGAACCTGTTTCCAAAAATTTTGAAGTAATTTTCAAAAAGGGATCATTTGATACGGAAACTATTGAACTGGATTTTCATAAAAAGCAGTTATTCCTTTCTGAACATAATGAATATGTAATTTTTACTCCGTGCGTAGAGTACGACAACAACGTGTCAGCTATATTAAGTGATAATGGCAATATCCTCATAAAAAAAGGTGATGCAATTACTGAGTACAAACGGAATTTCGAACTTGAAAACGATTTTTTGGATTCTCTTTCCGAATTGCACCCCAATTTTGAAAATCAGAAAACCAGAAAAAGTTTCTACCTGCATTATCGCGATTTTACAAAAGATACGTGGTTTTACAGGTTTTTTGACCAGCTGCAAACCCTTAATGTCGAGGTGTATGGATTGAAAGATCTAAAGAATTTCAAATATTCACCTTACAAAGGAAAGATCAGCACATCGGTTATATCCGGACAAGACTGGTTTGAAGTGGATATTGCTGTCAGCTTTGGCGACAACCGGGTTGCACTTAATGACATAAAAAAGGCGGTGCTCAACAAAAAGCGTTACATTCAGTTAAAAGACGGTTCGGTAGGGATTTTACCATCGGAGTGGTTTCATAAACTCGAGAAATTTTTCAGGAACGGCGAAATAAGAAAAAATAAACTGGAGATTTCAAAACTCCGGTTCTCATTGATTGACGAATTGTTTGAAAATATTGACGATACCGGCATTTTGCAGGAGATTACAGAAAAAAAACAGCGTCTGAAAAACTTTACCAATATAATCAAAACTGAAGTTCCCGGACAGATAAAAGCCACTTTGCGGCACTATCAGAAAGAGGGACTGAACTGGCTGAATTTTTTGGATGAATTACAGTGGGGAGGAATTCTGGCCGACGACATGGGCCTGGGAAAAACTCTGCAAGTACTGTCATTTCTGCAACAACAGGCAATTAAACAAAAGGGAGTCAACTTAATTGTCGTGCCAACTACTTTACTTTTTAACTGGGAAAATGAGCTGAAAAAATTTGCCCCCAATCTAAAAGCATTTCATTATTACGGAGTCGACCGTATAAAAGACACCACTGATTTTAAAAAATACGATCTTATTTTTACTACTTACGGTATTCTTGTCCGCGACATCCAAATCTTAAGCCAGTTCCAATTTAATTACGCTGTTCTCGACGAGTCCCAGGCTATTAAAAATCCGGCTTCGCACCGTTTTAAAGCAGCCTGCCTCATCAATGCCCGCAATAAAATTGCCCTGACAGGTACACCTGTCGAAAACAGCACCTTCGATCTGTTTGCTCAGATGAATTTTGTCAACCGCGGATTCTTTGGGGGTATTAAAAAATTTAAAGAGAACTATTCAACACCAATCGACAAAGAAGGAAATGAGGCAATTGCGGGCGAACTGAATAAAATTATAAACCCTTTCGTTTTACGCCGAACAAAAGAAAAAGTGGCGTTAGAGTTGCCCGACAAAACCGAGAATATTCTTTATTGCGAAATGGAGAGCGAAC
>JAAYJR010000045.1 GCA_012522835.1 Bacteroidales bacterium | reverse complement strand
GGGTCCCCGGGTTAAAACGAACGCGGCCGTTTGTCATCAGGAATCTTCTGTTAAATGAGAGGCCGTAAGCTTCGCCAATTCCTGATACAAATTCTGTCTCCCTGACTTGTTTGTCAGCTTCCACTATCGCTTTTGTTATACCATCAATTATTAAAGTCAGATAGCCTGATTTATCCTCTTCAGTCAGTTTACCTTCCGCAAGCCGGTCTGAATATTCCTGCATTTCAAACATATATCGGGGCCCGGTATGAACATGGGTAGCCGCGATACTAATATTCTGATAAGGGATACCAGTCTCTTCTGATGCACGCTCTCTCACCATAATGCTTAATTCTCTTGTAATTCTGATCAGGTCACACAAAACGAGGGCTCCACGTGTGTCTCCCTGACTGAATACTATTGCTTTTGCATAGAGCGGTGAATCAGCTCCGGTGCTAACTCCCCTATAATGAGGAGAACCTGTCTCTGGTGTTATTTCACCCAGTGCAATACCTATTTTAAAGGGATTGCCTGAAACGTGACCTGGTTTTTCTGCAGATTGATCACTGCTGTCACAACCGGTAACAAGTGACAATAACAGAGTAATGCTGAAAACTAATTTAAAAACGTTAAGTAATTTTTTGCAATTTGCTTTTTTCGATACCATTTTTCTAATTATTTTTTAATTAATCCGGGTTTATTTGGTTTAGCATATTTAATGCCTCTTCAACTATTTTTTCTCCTGACCCCGGAGCCAGGCGGCTTTGTGTCGGTTCATAATCACCCTGAGTATATGCATTGTAGTCAGGTACATAGTACATATTTGAATTTGCCAGTTCGATGATAAGAGTGTTCTCAAAAGGGGAATGTTCTTTAATTTTTAATCCCAGTTCAACAAAGATCTCTCCCGGTATTGTAACAATCGCAGTCCGTTCGTCGAGCCGGAATGTATGTATTTCAGCAGGAAATAACCATGGTTCGCCTGAAACAGACGGTTGAACAGCTTCTCTCTGGCGTATTGTATCCAATGATAAAATTTTCAGCCTCCGGCTTCCTTCCAGGAATACCCTTTCTGTATAAAGAGGTTTTAGTTTTTCATTATTCGCCCATTCCAGTTCTTCCTTGGTAAAATCCTGCAATGGGAGATACACCGTCCTGGAAAGTACCTTCAGTCCGGGTTTCCCTTGATGTGCTGCAGGCAGCGTTTCTTTTATAGCTTCCGCCAGAGTTTTCCCTATTTTTTCTGTGATCATCTTTCTTTGGCTGAATTCAGCCGGACGGGTCACATCGACATGATTTATATTTCCGCACGTACCTGTTCCAAAAACAGAAATGAACTGTTCTCCAAAGACATTTTTCAGGTTTTGGTCAAGGAAGTATGGATAGTCTGCATGAAAATCAGTACCTCCGTATGTGTCAAGGTGGTTGGCAAATACTGTAAGTGAAGCTGTGAAGTTTTCACTGTCTGCAGGCTTCAGCAGTAAAAAATGTACATTCGGGTCATTAGGCCCGGCCGGACGTACAATTCTCGGATTGAGGTATCCCGGACCGAAACGTACCCTGCCGTCAGTCATGAGATACCTGCGGTTAAAAGAAACTCCCTCTGCTGTCCCTATACCTGATAAAAGCTCAACCTCCTGTAACTGATTATCTGCTGCCACCAGGGCTTCCACCATCCCATTTATGAGTTTTGCAATATAGCCCGATTTGTCATCATCAGTTAATTTACCTTCTGCTTCACGGTTCAGATAATCCTGCAGTTTAAACCTGTATGTCGGTCCGGTATGAGTGTGTGTAGCTGAAATGGTGATATTCTGAAATGGTATTCCGGTTTTTTCGGAAGCTCTCTCCCTGACCACACTGCTGAGGTCCCTCATCATCCTGATAAGGTCACATACCAGAATAGCCCCCTTTGTATCTCCTTGTTTAAACACTATTGCTTTAGCATAAAAAGGAGATTTTATTCCCGTGCTTGTTATACCCTCCTGGCCCGATTGGTAATTTGCATATCCGTATTTTGTAAATCCGACGGGAGGAGTTATATCGACAACAGCCACTCCTGCTTCAAAAGGATCCCCGGCATCATTTGAGGAAGATCCCTGACTGCTGCTTTCATTACATGATGTAAGGCCAATAGTCAGTATCATTGTGATTACAGAGGTTAAAATCAGGTTTAATACCCTCTGCCGGGCTTCGATCCTGGTTTGTAACCCTCCCAATAATTTTTTAATTTCTGTGGCCATTTTAAGAATAAAAATTGTTAATGTAAAAAAAGCTATTCCCACATACTGTTTATATGCTTTACTGTCTCTTTGACTAGTTTATAGCCTCCTTCAGCACCTACAAGGTATTTGTCAGCACTATATCCTCCGCCTTTTTCGGCTATTTCAGTTGGCAGGTAACCGCTGTGATGGCACGACAACTGAACAAGGAATGTCAGTATTGCTTTACTTTGTGCTTTGATCAGAATGCCAAAATCAATAAATAGTTCAAAAGGATTTGTAGCAATGGCAATATCACCAAGCCTTAATACATGAAACTCAGCAGGGTTAACATGATCGACCATATAGAATGGATTGTCAGGCGGGTCTTTGACAGGAATTTCCACATTTACCACATCATGCTTAAAGATTGTATTATATTCAATATCATCCTTTACCCAGGGCATAACTTCATCGACAGCATTAGCCAGCCTTTTAGCCAGTTCCTGTTTAAATGTTAATCCTTTTCTTTTTAGCATCTCATTTTCTGCTCTCCTGTAAGTATATTCATGTGCAACAGGAGTAATATCGCCACCTGCACCTACCTGTATAAAGACAAAAACATCTTTACCGTACTTTTTGCGTATATTCTCCCTCACATCATGGTAAAAGTCAGCTGATATATTTTTCCCGGTCCCTCCTGCCTGAGCAGTTGCTACTGTATTTATCAGAATACCGGTAAGATTTTTGTTTTTGTCCCAGAAAAACAGAAACTGGGCCCTGTCATCCTGAGTACCTTCATAATGAGAAAATCCCG
>JAAYJR010000247.1 GCA_012522835.1 Bacteroidales bacterium | reverse complement strand
TACTGGAAATATATTTCAGGCAGTTTTATTTATTACTCTTACGAAGGTTATGGGTTTACTAACTGGGATGCACCAAAGATCCCTGAACTATGGTTTTCTCCAAATAACGGGTTATTCCTGTACAGCCCTTTATATCTTGCAGCTTTAGCAGGAGTTTTTCTGATGATCAGAAACAGGGCAGGTAATGGCTGGATGATCCTTTTAACTTTTTGTTCAGTTTCATATCTGTTAGCCTCCTGGTTCATGTTTTCATTCGGATGTGGATTTGGCAGCCGAAATTTTGCAGAATACACAGTTATGTTCTCGATTCCTTTGGGATACCTGTTTAACTATATTGAAAACTTAAAAAAGGGTAGAAAAATATTTATTGCGGCAATAATTGTTATTATGGTTTTATTCAATTTAAGGCTGGTTTACCGCTATAGCCGCTGTTTTCAGGGTGGGGACTGGGATTTTACTGAATATGCATCTTATCTGTTGACTGTCAGGAAATATCATGAAGAACTGGATATTGATGAAGATTACCGGTTAACCCGGGATGAGGAGTTTTCAAAAGTTCTGTCTGTTCCGCTTAATAAATTGTATTATCTGGATTTTAACAAAGCAGTTGTCAGATCGAAGGTAGCTCTTGAAGATATAAACTCAGAAGCATTGTTGGTATTAGCAGTGGATGGTCCCGATTCAATGTTATACTGGAAGGCGGTAAAGTTGAAAGATAAGATACCGGACAGTAAAATTAATAAACTGCATTCTGTAGCAGAAGAGTTTATGCTTCCGGTGCCTTTGCCTAAAAACTCCGGTATATCCACTTATATATGGAATAAGGACAGGGAGTCTTTAACTATTGACAAGCTTGAAGTATTTCTTGAATAGTCGGCTTTTATAAATTGGTCTGTTAGATACATTGAATATTTTTTAGAAATTTGAAAATGCAGAAAGAAACAGAATTTAACAACGGGACGGAAACATTAAAGGTCATATCTGATGCCAATAATTTTAACCGGTGGATGTATGAAACTATAAAGCCATTCTGCAAAGGGCATGTTCTGGAAATCGGAAGTGGAATTGGAAATATTTCTCAGTTTTTATTATCTGATGGCTATGAAGTTACTTTAAGCGACATCAACAGCAGTTATCTTGAAATTCTGGATAAACGATTCAGTGGGTGTGATAATTTTAATGAGGTAATACTGTTCGATTTCGCGGAAAAGGAAATTCACCGGAAACACTCCGGAATGATTGGGAAATATGATACAATTATAGCCTTAAATGTACTTGAACATATAGATGATCATGAGATGGCGGTAAAAAATTGTCTTTACCTTATGAAGCCGGGTGCTAATCTTATTATTTTAGTACCTGCATTTGAGTCTCTTTATAATGAATTTGACAGAGCTGTGGAACATCAAAGGAGATATTCTGTAAAAAGTCTGAATGAGGTAATGTCAGTTGGCGGGTTTAACATTATTCATACACAATACTTCAATTTGGCCGGAATTTTAGGATGGTATGTTTCAGGGAAAATGTTTAAAAGAAGCGTTATTCCCGGAGGCCAGATGAGTTTATACAATAAACTGGTGCCATTTTGGAAAGTAGCTGACCGCCTCCTGGGCCGGTTTGGTGGTTTATCCCTTATTGGCGTGGCCGAAAGGACTATAAAATGATCAAAATGACCAGAACTAAACAGATTGCGATAACAATTTTTATAATATCAGGTCTCTTTTTTGTTATTTTTTCAGTTTATTCAAAGGGTAACTGGGGTGGAGCCGACAGTTATGTGCATTACAGAATATCGCGTTATGCATATAAATACCCGCATCTGTTTCTTGATCTTTGGGGAAAACCTGTCTTTAATATTCTGAGCTCACCTTTTTCCCGGTTTGGCTTTACCGGTATCAAAATATTCAATGTTATAGTTGCTCTCATGACCTCCTGGTTTGTTTTTGATATTTCAGGCATTTTCAAATGGCGGGCACGTTACATGTCTGTGTTAATGTTATTGTATGCTCCTATATATTTTATTATTATTCCTTCGGCACTTACTGAGCCTCTTTTTGGGCTGGTTCTTGTAAGTGCAGTATGGTTGTTTTTCAAGGACAGGTTTATATTCTCTGCGATAATTATTTCATTGATACCTTTTGCAAGGAATGAAGGGTTTGTGTTTTTTCCTCTTTTTCTGGCTGCATTTATATTAAAAAAACAGTATAGTGCTATTCCTTTTATTGCTTTTGGCTTTATCCTGTTCAGTTTCCTGGGCCTTCCGTTTTATAAAGATGTTTTCTGGATAATTAATCAGTCAGGGGGTGGTGGCGATCTGGGCATCTATGGTAGAGGCCCGTTATTTCACTATGTGCGATATATTGATGACATAATCGGGTACCCTGTATTACTTTTTTTTCTTGCAGGATTGCTTTGGTCTTCAATAAAGCTATTTAAGAATTGCAGCAACATTGGTCAGAAACATTACTTCTATTTATTAGTTGTTGGCGGATTTTTAGTCTATTTTTCTGCTCACTCCGTTGTCAGGTGGCTTTGGGAAGGCCGTTCACTCGGATTGATCAGGGTTATCGCCGGTATCGTTCCGTTGGGAGCTTTAGTGGCAATGAGGGGGATGGATGAAATATTATCTCTTTTGTCACACCGGAAGTTTGGCACAACGGCCTTTCTCGCAATAAGCGGTATTGTAATAGTATCTTATCCGTTTTTTAAGTATCCTGTACCTATAGGATTAAACGGAGAGGAACAATTAATAAGGCAATCCTGCGAATGGCTTAAGGAAAAAAACTTCGATAAGCGACTGATATACTTTTATGATCCTTTAATTCCACACTATCTGGATAAAGACCCTTTTGATTCAGGAGAGGTTCATGAATTGATTGATGACCGTGAGAATCCTCAAAATGGTATACCACCGGGTTCGGTCGTTGTATGGGATGCACATTTCGGGCCAAATGAAGGCCAGTTACCGCTGGACCGGCTGCTGAATAATGATTCATTTACACTTCTTTCCAGGTTTACACCTGAAAATCCATTTAAAACACTAAATGGATATGATTACGAAATTTATGTTTTTCTCAGAAAATAATATATTTTTATTAAAAACAATTAAAAAAGCAAAGGATGAGGCTAAGCGTAATAATTCCACTTTATAATGAAGGTAGTAATATTCTCACCCTGCTGGAACAGTTTGAGACCGTCACTTTCCCTGATACCCTTTCAGGAGTGGAATTTATTATTGTTGATGACTGTTCTTCAGATGACTCTTTTGAATTGGTTTCAAAATATATTGAAAACAGAGGTGACTGGATCCTTTTAAAGCATGAATATAACAAAGGAAAGGGAGCTGCTGTTAAAACGGGAATAGGTCAGGCTACAGGTGATCTGTATTTAATACAGGATGGTGACCTTGAACTTAGCCCGTCAGATATTCCATCCATGGTTGAGGCAATGATCAGCCTCAATGTTGAATTTATTAACGGCTCGAGATATCTTCCGGGTGTTGCAAGGCCTTTGGCTTCCTATAAACGGTATCTGGGAAATAAGATCTTTACAAATCTCACATCTGTATTGATAAATGTCAAGCTGACTGATATGGCCTGCGGATATAAATTGATACACAAAAATTTATATCAAAAAATTAATCTGAAAGAAAACCGGTTTGGTTTTGAAGCAGAACTCCTGATCAAAGCATTAAGGATAAAGAAGAATAATATTGCCGAGGTACCGGTAAGATACTTTCCGCGGAATTACGGGGATGGGAAAAAACTGAATAATACAGATGCTTTAAGAATTTTATGGACTATTATTAAGTATGGGGTGTTAAGATTAAAATGAATTTTTGATGAAAATTTTTAGAAGAGATCTGTCAGTTTACACTATTATTTTTTGCGTATTTATAATCTCGGTATTTATATTTACATCGAGGGTATGGAAACGTGAAAATTCAGTAATATACTGGGATGTAGTAAGTTATTATGCTTATCTTCCTGCAACATTTATTTTTAATGATATTCGTCTTGAGAAGAAAGAATCCTATGAGAATGGTATTTTTTGGCCGGATACTGCACCTAACGGAGGTAAAGTAATAAAAACCACAATGGGATTATCATTTTTGTATGCCCCTTTCTTTTTTGCCGGACATATATATGCGAATGTCTTTGATTATCAAACAAATGGTTTTTCTGTACCGTATAAATTAGCTTTACTTATCGGAGCTTTGTTCTATCTCACTGTTGCAATGATTTTTATGCGTAAGGTCCTTAAAAAGTTTTTTCCGGATATTGTTGTGGCCCTTACCATAATTGCTATAGTGCTGGGTACTAACCTGGCATACTATTCAAGCAGGGAGGGAGCAATGTCTCATCTATACAGCTTTACCCTTTTCTCTGTTTTTGTCTGGCTGACCATAAGGTGGCATGAAGAACATAAATTATTGTTACTGCTACTTTCGGGAGCTCTGGCAGGATTAATATCATTGATAAGGCCAACCAATATTTTAATTCTTATTTTTTTCTTATTGTATGATGTGAGTTCATGGAAAACGTTTGTGCAAAAAATCAGATTTATCATCCGTCATTTTCACTGGTTCATTTTTATGTTTATCGCTTTTGTCATTATCTGGATTCCCCAGTTAATATATTGGAAAGAAATTACCGGACATTTTCTTTACTATTCGTATCACACTGAATCATTTTTCTTTAATAATCCGCAGATATTAAACGGACTGTTCAGTTACCGTAAGGGCTGGCTGCTTTATACACCAATAATGGCAATTGCGCTGGCAGGAATTCCTTTACTTTTTTTCAAGATGAAAAATATTTCATTTGCTGTGCTGGTTTTCGTTGCAGTAAATATCTATGTGGTTTTTTCATGGTGGTGCTGGTGGTACGGAGGAGGTTTCGGACAAAGGCCTATGATCGATTCTTATATAATTTTTTCATTTCCTTTTGCTTTAGTCCTGGATCAGTCAAAAAAGGCCGGGAAATATTTTTTTGCCGGTGCTGCCACAATTGTGTTTATTTTGCTGTTACATAACATATTCCAATTGGAGAAATATAAATATGGCAGTATCCATTTTGACAGCATGACCCGTGAAGCATACAAAAGGTCTTTTCTCAGATTACATCCACCCGACGGATTTTACGATGTGATTAAGGCACCCGACTATGAAAAAGCTGTTAAGGGAATTGAGGAGTACCCCTGATTTACCTGCTTTTTCAGCTCAATGTTTTCCCCGGGCAGGCGGCTACTTTTTTTATCTTTTAGAAATATCCGGAAAATTAATAAATAATCTTTAGTCTATAATAGAATAATTTTACCG
>JAAYJR010000483.1 GCA_012522835.1 Bacteroidales bacterium | reverse complement strand
TAGCAAGGCCGGTAGCCGCCAACCCGGCAGATTTAAGAAATTCACGCCGTTTATAACCGGAATTATTGGTAACTGAATCCATATCTGAAATATTTTAATTATTACTCAGGTGCGCCCATTATTCCCTCATGGAAGAAAACAGGCTTGTATCCACGCTCTGTTACAAAATAAAGCCTGGACAAAAAACATCACATTCAGGATGAAAAATACAAAGAAAAATTAAGAGACAAATCAAAAGTTGTAAAATACATATTTAAGTTAGTTAGCGGGTGCTATAAATAATTTTTCAGGTATTCCTTGCCCCGCAGACCTGGATTACCTGTCCGCTGACATAGGATGAAAGATCGGAAGCAAGGAAAAGAGCAACACCTGCAACCTCTTCAGGCAAACCACCTCTTTTCATCGGAATTGATGCTTCCCAAACTTTCCTGTATTTTTCAGGGATTTTAGCAGTCATTTCAGTAATAATAAATCCGGGAGCAATTGCATTTGATCTGATACCCTTTGATCCAAGTTCTCGTGCCACTGACTTTGTAAATCCTATGATGCCTGCTTTTGAGGCTGAATAGTTGGCCTGTCCGGCATTACCGCTGACACCAACAACTGAACTCATATTAATAATTGAACCTGCATGTTGCTCCAGCATAACATTTAGTGCTGCTTTGGTAAAATTGAATACTGATTTCAAATTTACATTAATAACTGCATCCCATTGTTCTTCCGTCATATTAATCAGAAGTGTATCTTTGGTAATACCTGCATTATTCACTAATACATCAACTCTTTCGAAATCATTAACTATTTGGTTAACAACAGCATTCGTTTCATCAAATTTTGATGCATCTGAAGCATAGCCATTAGCCTTAATACCAAATCCATTCAGCTCCTTTAACGTGACTTTCATATTCTCATCATCAAAAAGATCAGTAAATGCTATATTGCATCCTTCAGCGGCAAATTTTAGAGCAATTGCCTTACCAATGCCACGTGATGCTCCTGTTATAATTGCTGTTTTTCCTTCAAGTAGTTTCATTATAACTTATTGTAAGATTGTTTTTCAAAATAACTCCTTTTTTAGACATTTGTCCTTAATGCCAACTACTCTAATAAGCGAACGGCAAAATTTTTGAGGTATTACGCAAAAAAAAGCTTCTCAGGTAATATCCTGAAAATCAATAAATATCCGGTTAAAAAATCAATTATTTTTCAATTTTTTGTTTCGTTGTTATGCCACCAAGATCTCTTTTACATATTCCATGCATTTTTTTACCTCCATTACAGCATTTGAATCTTCCGGTATTTTGTGCTCAAGCTCGATATCGACGATGATGGGCCATCTGTTCTTTTTAATGAGCAGTAATATATCTTCAAGGGGTGTGTCTCCCTGGCCGTAAGGCAAATTGGTATTTGGTGGATTTGTATCCGGGCCGGTTTTGTCCTTTATCTGAATGGCTATAATCCTGTCGTGGTACTTTTCAATTATCTCATTTGGATGTTTCCCTAAACTGCCAACATAATGGCCTACGTCAAAATTGATCATCAGCTTATCACTGTAAGCAAGATAGGTATCATAACTAAAGCCGGGTTCAGCTACCTGGTAATGATTATGCAGGTTGGCCATCATATTGTATTTATTGCAAAAGGGAGCCAGCCGCTGCACAGCATCGAGGGATAGTTCCCATTTAACTCCATTTGACCCGAGCGTATCAGCCACTTTAAAAGCGTAGTCAATCTCCTCATCTGACCATTTGGGATCGCCAAGCCTGGCCAGATGTATAGTGACTCCTGCATCATTATACATCCTGCGTAACTCTCTGAATTTATCCATTGAAACTGTACTGCGCCAGGAACGTACTTCCCCGGCAAAGTCAGCAAGCGCGGAATCCAGTTCTGCTTTCTGCTGATCGGACAACTGGGTGCCGCGAGGATAGGAAGGGCCCTGGTATTTTGGAATTCCGGCAAACTGCTCCATCGGGTCGGCCATCAGTTCACAGGTGTTTAATCCACACTCAAGAAGATATCCTAATATTTCTTCGGCACTGAAGGGCATACTTCGAAAACTGTATGTCTGCACTCCAATCTGCACTCCTCCAAATCTGGAGTTGGGTTTGCCTGAGGAACCCTTACAGGAAATAATTCCGGAAGGGAGTATAGCCATGGTTGTCAATGCTGCTGAACTGCCGATAAATTTCCGCCTTGTTATCTTGTTCCCGAAAAAGTTATGGTATTCATTCATAGGTCTGTTTTTTAATTATTGATATTGGATATTGCATATGAATAGTACTTTTCATGATAGGTGTAATAAATTATTTCTTTTATCAGCTAAAATGCCCTTACAGCCCTTACACTATATTTAACTTCCTTACCATATGTATATGGGTCGCCATCCTCAAAATTAAAAAAGTAGGCAAACCTTTCACCCCGCTCCCTGCTTGACCAGTAGTATCCGTCCATCGCCAACGGGGTATGGGAACCTTTTTGTAAAGCCTCATTGATCTTGAATCTCACTACCCATAATATACTTAGTTCATTAAGAGTAGGGAGATACCACTCACTGCTGAAATTTGAGGTGATCCAGTCTTTGGCAGGACTATCAACCATTAATTTATAATTCTCAGGACCGTCTGTTGTGCTGCCTGCATTAACCAGGCTTACCGGACTTTGCCAGGCAGCCAGGGTCTCTGTTGCAGAAACCACAAGTCCATGCTGCCGGCCGTCGTCTCCCTGGAAAAGATAAAATACTACTCCTCCCAGGTGTTCATCGCCGATGGAAAGTTCACCAACCGGCTGTTGAACCCCCATGGTTGCTTTTGGTAAACAAATCACAGTTAAATTAATAACCAACGCTATTACTAAAATTAATTTATTCATTTGGATATAACTTAGTTAAACATTTAAATTTCAATTAATTAAAGGGGTATTACCCCTTTAATCCCATCCCGATTTTAATCGGGACAAAAAAAGCCACCAATTATCTTGATCCGTTCACTAAAGTGAACGGCAAGGGATAAGGCTATGAACCAACAGGCTGCGATTATCAGAGCCTTATCTATGTTGCAATAAATCACATCTGTGCCTTATCCATTGCCGTCGGTTTTAACCGACGGTGCAGGCAACAGCAGCCTGCCACCTCAGAGCCTTATCCATTGCCGTCGGTTTCAACCGACGGATTAATATATAAATCCCAACCCCTCACCTGACAATATTACTATACCGCTACATCAGGCAATGGCTTGCGCTTCTGCCAGCGTCCGAGTGTGAAATCCGGGAAATCAACCGGACGGCTCTTGTTATTTACCGATGTTTCCGTCAAATCATTTAATGTACTCCAGGTAACAGCATCATAAGGATCAACTGTCATGTCCCTCTTATTTAATACAGCCGTCACAAAATCAACAAACATAATATAATCGCCGCCTCCGTGGCCATATCCTGCTGCGGTCTCGCCATGCTTTTTCCAGTTAGGATGATCAAACTCATCATATTAC
>JAAYJR010000410.1 GCA_012522835.1 Bacteroidales bacterium | reverse complement strand
GTTGCTGTGTCTGTAGCCAAATAATCTGGACGTATAAAAGGTACTTTCAAACCATAATTTTCAACCACTTCAATAATTTCATCATCATCAGTTGAAACACAAATATGATCATCTGTGGTCAATTGCCTTGCAACATCAATGGTGTAATATATTAATGGTTTTCCGTTTAAGAGTTTTATATTTTTATGTGGAATTCCTTTACTTCCTCCTCTGGCAGGAATAATGTATAGTATCTTCATAATAAATCATTCTATAAATGTTTTACCAACTCTTGTGCTTTCTGATAATCTTCATGTTTACCAATGTCAATCCAATAACCGGTAATAGGATACCGAATTACTTTATGATGTTGTGCTATAAGCGCATCGATGAAATCTGTGGCATCATAAAAGACATTATCAGGTATTAGATCTAATAGTTTTTTCTTTATCAAATATATTCCTGCATTCGCATAGTAATTGTAGGTAGGTTTCTCCTTTACTCCCTGGATATCTCTACCTGTCAATTCAAAAATGCCATAGGGTACATTTACGGAGTATGGGACAGCTGCGACCGACATATCTGCTTTGTTATCCAAAAAATGCAGATAAAAATCTTCGTAATCAATATTCGTGAACAAGTCGGAATTCATCACCAACACTGTGTCATTGACAAATGAATCCACAAACTTAACAGATCCCATCGTGCCGAGGAAATTTGGTTCCCGGACACACTTGATCTGAATATTATTCCTTTTTCCTTTATAGTGTTCAACCAATTGTTCTCCCAAATAATTTACAGTCACACTGATATTCTCCATCCCGTAGCTTATCAATGTATCTACATTGTAATCAATAATGCATTTATCGCCTACCTTTAATAGAGGTTTCGGTGTGGTTAATGTCAATGGTCGCAAACGCTCACCTTTGCCGCCCGCCATGATAACGGCATCAATGGGAAGTATAGATGAAATCTTGTTCAGAGCATATACTTTCTCAATTCTACCATCTTTGGAAAGACATGGAAGTAACTTGATCCCTCTTTCCTTATATTCTTTGATAAGCTTTACGTCTTTTCTATCTTCATTGATAAACCGAAATGAAGTATGCATAATAGCTTTGACATTATCAGCCAGATCTTTCCCCTGAATCAACCCACGACGTACATCTCCGTCGGTAAGCGTTCCAAGCATTTTACCCACCTTGTCTACGATGAATAAAGTAAGCACATCGTCGGAGTTTTTATCCAATGCAACCAATGCATCTTTGATTGTTGCCGTTTCGGGCAAAATATACCGTTCAAAATCGCTCATTATCGTATATCGTAAAATGTTTTATTGCTGAGTTTGTCGGTTGAAATCGATCTGAAAACATCAATGATCTGATGAGAAGCATTGCCATTCCCGTAAGGATTGGTGATGCTTTTGAGTTTATTCCTGAACTCCTCACTTTGAACTTTCCGGAATGCTTGTAGAATATCCTCCTTTTTGGTGCTGCAATTCACAATGCTTTCTGCCTGAATACGTCCTTTTTGGCGGTCACCAATATTTATGGTTGCAGTAC
>JAAYJR010000368.1 GCA_012522835.1 Bacteroidales bacterium | reverse complement strand
TCTCCCGTAGCAGGATTTGCCATTATGTTGGGTTCCATCTCTCCTGTCAAAAGATTTGGTTTTTGGGTAGGAAGGATCAATTCCATTTCAAAATCATTATCCTGATATATTCCGGTGGCTGTTGCGGAAAAATTGGGTAACCTCAAAGTACGCACGGCTGACTTTTGCAGCTCAGCTTTCTCCAACTGCTTACCTGCCAGCTTCAGGTTTTCGCTTTTCCGGAGTGCCATTTCCCTGGCCTGCTTAAGCGTCAACTGTTCCTGTGCTGTTACCTGCATCAGGAATATCAGAAAAATTAGAAGGAAGATATAACTTATTGTCTTCATGATGGTAATTCTGTTGATGTTTCAGATTCTTCAATTCTTTTAACGCCGTAAAAGGAGGCGTATAAAATAGGCACAAAAATCAATGTAATAAGCGTCCCCACCAACAATCCGCTGATTATAGCCACGGCCATGCTTGAATACATAGGGTCGGCAAGCAAAGGGATCATGCCCAGAATGGTGGTAAATGACGCCAGGAGAACCGGACGGGTACGTGAAATGGTGGCATTAATCAGAGCATGATATTTCTCCTCACCCTTTTCAATAAGTGTTTCCGCCTCATCTAGCAGCACAATGGCATTTTTTACAATCATCCCCATAAGTCCGAATGATCCGATTATAGCCATAAAAGTAAATGGCTGTCCGGCCAGAATCATTCCCGGGACAATACCAATAAAGGCCATGGGAATACAAAAAATTACGATAAGCGGCTTTCTGAAATCATGAAAAAGTAATATAAGTGTAAGGACAATGAGCATGATGGAGATGGGGAGGTACCTGAAAATATTACGAAGTGCATCACCCTGCAGTTCATGTTCGCCAACCCAAACCGCTTTGTAACCATCGGGAAGCGGGATAGCTTTAATCTCCTTCAACATTGCTTTGCGCACCAGCGCCGGACTGTTTCCATCGAGGGGTTCGCACTGCACCTGAACAGCACGTTGTCCGTTTACCCGCCGCACTACCTGCTCTTCCCAGTTGAGGCCAATCCCTTGCGTAACGGCACTTAAAGGCACCGGACTAATCAGCTCTTTTGTAAGTTCGTCGATAGATTTAACTCCGGTAAGCAGCTCCCGCACCGTATTTTCATTCACTCCTGAAAGGTCAGGCATCATGCTCCAAACCGGAATATTTTCCAGGTCTTCAATCCGCGAACCATCAACATTCCGCATCTTCAGAACAATACCCACACGTGTCTGTCCTTCAAAATACTCGCCTATGGGAAGTCCGTCGGTGGCAGCCAGAATGGCATTACTCACATCAGAGCGGGTGGTTCCGGCCCTGCGGGCAGCCTGCTGAGAATAGCGGGCAACCATAGCCTGTCCCATGGGTTCCCAGTCATCTTCAATGGTATAAGGATCAGCATAAGGATTGTTTCGAAAAATTTCTTGTGCATGCCGGCTTAAATCGCGCAATACTGCCGGATCGGGACCGGAAAATTCCACTTCCACAGTATGGGTAGCTTTGATGGACAGGTTGTATTTCCTGATCCGGGTCCGGGAATCAGGAAAATTATTATGAAGATATTCGCTGAGAGCCGGTTTCATCCGTGTCATAGTTTCGTAGTCTTCAAAATCTACAATCAGTTCACCATAATTATCGGCTGCCTCTCCCAAAGGCCTCACCAGACAATAGCGGGTAGGTGTTTGTCCGTGACTGGAAACTACTTTTTTTACCTCTTCGAGCGACAAAAGGTGTCGGGTAATTTTATGCATATCGTCTTGTACCATTTGCGGGCCTGAGCCGGCAGGCAGTTTGTATTCAATGTAAACCTGATTATAGTTGAAGTCGGGGAAGAAAGTTTTTTTTATGTTATTGAAGTTAAAAGCTGCCAGTGCCAGTAATAATACGGCAACAATAAGTGTAACGGTTTTGTAATGGAGCAGGGTACCCAGAATATTTCTGAATTTGCGATAACCCCTGCCATGGTAAAGTTCTTCACCATCTCTCTTTTTTTCTCTTTTCAGTAACTTTTCAGAAAAAAGAGGAACCTGTGTCATAGCCAGCGCCCAGCTAATGAACAGAGAAATACACAGCACAACAAACAGGTCGCGGGCGTATGTTCCTGCTGCATCCTGCGAAAGGAAAACCGGCAGGAAAGCAGCCACTGCAATAAATGTAGCCCCAAACAAGGGCCAGGCCGTTCGCATGGCAGGGTGGACGAACGCTTTCTTCCGTTTCACACCTTTTTTCAGGTCTACCAGAATACCGTCAATAACAACAATGGCATTGTCAACCAGCATGCCCATAACAACTATGAATGCCCCCAGAGAAATGCGCTGCAAGGTTCCACCGGCTGCCAGCAAAACAGGGAAAGTGGACAGGATTGTAAAAACCAGGCCTGCTCCAATAATGAAACCACTGCGTAAACCCATGAAAACCATCAATACTAAAATAACGATAAGCACCGAGGCCACAAGATTCCACATAAAACCATTGATCGCATTCTTTACCAGGTCAGGTTGAAAAAAAACCTTTTCAAATTCGTAGCCAGCAGGAATGTTCCTTTGCAGTTCGGCCAGCCTTTTTTCCACCATTCTGCCTACCTCCACAATGTTTTCACCCGATTCCATAGAAAGAGAGATGCCAATTGCTTTTTTATTGTTCAGGTGCATCGTATTTCTGGGGGGTTCGGTGTAAACTTCATTTACTTCGGCTATATCCGAAAGTTTAAACAGGCTTCCGTCAAGTCCCTTAATCATAACATCAGCCACATCTTCCGCAGTTGCTATCTTCCCGTTTACCGAAATGCCCAGCAACCGGTTTCCGGTTTGCAGGGAACCGGGATAAACCATCGAATTTTCGCCGCTCAGGGCTGCCATTACCTGAAAAGGGTAGACTCCCAGCTCACCCATTTTCGAGGGTGAAAAGACAATTTCAGTAACCGGCTGCTGATCTCCGTATATTTCCACACGGGCGACACCTTTTAATGCCAGCATTTCACGTTTGATGAAGTGTGCCATTTTGCTCATATCCCGGTAAGAGAAACCATCTCCGGTCATGGCGTAAAACATTCCATACACATCTCCAAAATCGTCGTAAACCACAGGAGATTGCGCCCCTGCCGGCAGTTTGTTTACAACCTCGCCGATCCGTCGGCGAAGAAAATCCCATCGCTGTTCAATCTCATCCTGCGGAACAGTAAGTTCCAGGGTAACCGCAATAACAGAAAGATCAGGCATTGATTTCGAACGGATCGACTCCACATCGCCCAACGTATTCAGTTCCTCTTCAATCACGTTGGTAACCTGCATTTCCACTTCGTGTGCCGTAGCGCCAGGATAAAGTGTAACTATCTGCGATTGCATAACCACCAGTTCCGGGTCCTCCAGCTTGCTGATATAGTGAAAAGCCAGGATTCCACCGGCGACCATGCTAAAAAGGATAAACCAGAAAATAGCTTTTCTGCGGAAAATCATTTCAGTGAGACACATTACAGCAGCCCTCCCACATTAGTTTCGGAAAAAGAAGCAAGCGGTTCTACCTTTTCATCTTCCTTCAAAAGGTTAACTCCTGCCACTACCACCTGTTCATCAACTTCCACCCCGCGGATAATGCTAATGCGGCCATCTCCAGTAAGTTTGCCGGTCACAATTTCCCGTTTTTTTACCGTACTGTCAGACTGGTATATCCAGACAAACGATTTACCACCTTCGTTAAAAAGGGCATTCAGCGGCACACAGGCCAATTGGTCAGTATCGTTAATACATACGATAGTTACCTGAACGTCCATTCCCGGTGCCAGTTTTGGATGACTGGCAGGATTAAGTCCAAGCTGCAGTTTGTATAGCTGATTATTGCTTGCTTTTTTACTGACACTGAACAGCTGCAGGGGGAAAGGTTCATCTGATACAGCTGGTTGAACCGCCGAAAAAGATACTATTCCGTCACGTTTGACATACAGCGAAACCGGAATTTCCACTTCCACCTGATAGTGCCCGACATCAATCAGAGACGCAACGGGCATCCCGGCATCCACCAGTTCTTTCTCTAAAAAATTCACTTTATGAATATAACCTGAAACCGGTGCCCTCAGTTTTGTATCATTCAACTGATCTTTGGCATTTTTAAGTTGTGCTGTCACCATTTTGAGTCCGGAAACAGCTTTGTCGTAATCATTGCCGGCAATACTCTGGCGGTTATGAAGCTCTATAACGCGATCAGCTTCGGCTTTTACCTGGTCGTACTGAGCCTGCGCTGCTTCCAGCTGCACTGTATAGTCGCGTATATCTAACTGTGATACAACCTGGCCTGCTTTCACGTAATCACCTTCCTTTACAAAAATTTTCTCAATAGGGCCGGCCACACGAAATGCCAGATTAACCTCGTTTGCCTCTTTTATTAATCCGGGAAAGTGCTTTACCAACAGCGTATCAGCCTGCATCACCGGTTCAATTTTTACTTTGCGGATCATTTCGCTTTGATTGTTGTCTCTTCCGGGACATCCGGCCAACAATAAAAGACAAAAGACAAGGAACAAACCATTCTTAATAATTTTCATATAATCCATTTAATTAAAATAACTAATTTTCAAAGGCATCATATAGCTGCTCTGATTAAAATCTGGGGGAACTCAAATAGGTTTTAATCATACTCTTGGGTTACGGTTCTAATCGGGAAGCTGGTTTCATATTCTTTGTTTTGAAAATTTTTCATTCAACAAAAAAGGGTTGTAACTATTTTACAATCAATCCGTTCGCTAAAGCGAACGGCAATGGATAAGGCTTTGAACTATTTTTACTGCCTAAATCCGTTCGCTGAAGCAAACGGCAATAGATAAGGCTTTGAACTATTTTTACTGCCTAAATCCCTTTGCTGAAGCAAACGGCAATAGATAAGGCTTTGAACTATTTTTACTGCTGCATAGGAGAGATATCCATTGCCGTCGGTTTTAACCGACGGATATTGACAAGTTACACAGATACCGGACTTTCAAAATATAAAAATTACTGAAGTGATA
>JAAYJR010000008.1 GCA_012522835.1 Bacteroidales bacterium | reverse complement strand
TCTGATTTGGCCATATAATCACCAAACTGGGAACTGACACATGATAATGAAAAATTTTTATAGTCGTAGGTAATTGATTGTATGTCAGGCACATCTCTTTTATCGTCAAACAACACTCTTCCCCCTTTACAGTAAACTGAATCAGGATGGCCGGGATCTCCTGTTGCCAGCCTGGCAAGGTCCATCACATGAGAAGCATCTCCTGCCAGGGCGGCTCCCCCGCTATATGCCCACCAGTCATACCATGCCTTATGCCTGCTCACATTATAGGGAACTTTTTCTGCCGGGCCAAGCCATAAATCCCAATTAAGCCCTTCAGGGACGTCAGAGTCAGATTTTAAAAACCAGGGTTTTCCACCGGGCAGCATACAAAAACATTTCACATGAAAAACCGTCCCCAGTTTGCCACTTTGAATATATTCACGTGCAGTCAATGAATATTCAGCGCTTCTGTTTTGTGTACCACATTGAACTATCCGTTTATATTTGCGGGCTGTTTCAATCATTTTTCTCCCTTCGGCGATAT
This sequence comes from Bacteroidales bacterium, assembly GCA_012522835.1. GTDB lineage: Bacteria > Bacteroidota > Bacteroidia > Bacteroidales > Prolixibacteraceae > JAAYJR01. Next base: position 3,874 of record JAAYJR010000008.1, on the reverse strand, counting down.
TGAGTGAAATGTTTTTTTCAACATACACATCCTTACCTGCTTCACAAGCCCATATTGAGGCAAGTGCATGCCAGTGTTCAGGTGTACAGATCAACACAGCATCAACATCCTTATCATCAAAAACCTGCCGCATATCTACAACCCGCAGAGGTTTATGTTCCTGAAGCCCGGACACCTCATCGATAACCCGTCCGCCTCTCGTATCATCAACATCACAAACATATTTTATCTCTACATCAGGTATATTTTTTTTCATACTGAGGGCTACATCAGTACCCCTTCCTCCGGCTCCGATCAGAGCCAGGATGACCCTGTTATTTGCTCCTGAAATATTTTGCATCTCCTGTTAAGATTAAAATGTTAAAGCCATACCTGTTCAAATATTATTATGACAGCGCTTTATAGTAACAGATTATTCTAAAAATACGCCAGTCATGCCTGTTAATATTGGAATTTATACATACATAGTTTCATATCAGATATATTTTATTATCCTCCTGAAAGGCACCAATAAGGTATTCCAGGGTAATTCTGAAAGAACTATCAAAAATAGTATTGACGGTTCAAAATATATGGCAGCTAAAACTATTGCCAATCCGTTATTCATATATGCCGATCCTATTGTGGTAGCTATTTTACCTTTCAGGTCCTCCTTAAATCCCATAAAAAACCCAAAAAGATGTAACAGGATAAATATAATATATAAAAATCCAATCTGCCAGAATATCTTCTGGGGCTGTCCCAGTATCAGACTTTTTTGAGAACCCATAGCCGCATATACCATAACAGCCAATATAAAAACATTAACCGATGTGAAAAGATAATTTTTACGGTCTATGAAATCAGGAAAGTATCTCTTCACGATCTGGGAAATTATCATTGGCAGGAAAATGATTATTGAAAGATCTTTAAACAGATACCAGGGGTCAACCGATAATTTATCGATCCCTATTATCCAGAAGATCAAAGGGATTGACAGGGGTGCGATTGCTGATGTTGTAATAACGATTACTGCCGATAATGCAGTATTCCCCCTTACAATATCTGTCAGGGCAGGAGTAGCAACTCCTGCAGGCATGGCTGTCAGCAATAAAATGCCAATTGCCAGATTTTCATCAAATACTTTTATCGCAAAAAAAAAGAGTACAGGTATTATTGCCATATTCATCACTACAATAAATACAATCTGCCTGTAATTTTTCATTTTATGGAAAATCTGGGAAATATCAGTTTTAAGAAATACAAGCAACAGCATAACCATTAAAAATGGTTTCAGCAATGACATAAGCAGATCATTGTATACAGGGAAAAACAGACCTGCCAGCAGGCCTGTAATCAAAAATATCCAAAAGTATCTTTCTATAAACTGGTATAACTTCATAAATAAATATTCAGAACAGGGAACCCAATGATACTTTCATTCCCAATACAGACTGATATGATATGATCAGTGAAAAGATCAATGTCAGCCACAATCCTATATTCAGCCAGAGCCCTGCTTTATACTCTCCCATTATATCTTTTCTGTTTAACAAATATATTATTGCAACAACAACTACCGGCAGCACAAATATCTGGAAAAGCTGGCTTAAGAGCATTGCAAAAACCGGCCTCGCCCCCAGAATCGGTACAATCAGTCCAAACAACAAACCTGTCACAGTGAGGATCCTGAATAATGGTCCCTTATAGTTTACCGGCTTATTTTTATAATCCCCTATAAGCAAAGGAGCCAGCATAACAATTGGCAGGATTGAGGACAATGCAGCGCCCAGGATACCCATTATAAAAATTGAAAGAGCAAACCTTCCAAGCAGCGGTTCCAAAAGGGTTACCATAGTTATAACCTCCTCAACCGGTTTATTCATTACATAAAGAGTACCGGCAGCACATGCCATGATGGAGCCGCTTACCACAAACATCAGAACAGATGCCACAATAGCATCCTTCCTCTGATCTTTTAGCTGGCCCAGGGCCCATTTCTTCTCTTTCATCAGGACACTGCGGACAACAAATGTCGGAGCTGTAAGGGTTGTACCTACCAGCGCAGCAATGACCATTGGTGCATTAACCTCTTTTGGTATTGTGGGAATAAGTCCTTTAGCCATTTCCGAGGGCTCAGGTAATACTATGAACATCGTAAGGATAAAGCTAATTCCCATAATCGAAACAAATATTATCAATATTTTTTCAAAGAATGAGTATTCACCCAGGGTCAGTAAAATATTCATAAATATTATTATCCCTACAGCAATCCAAAGGTGATTCCATCCGCTTCCATCAAATAAGATTATTGACCATTCGTGAATTAGGTCTGAAATAATTCCCATGATTCCTATCAGGGCCATAATTTCTACCATGATCAATCCTATCAGGGTGATTATAGCAACCGGCCGGCCTAAAAATTTAAAATGTTTTTTATAACCATAAAGAGCTCCCTCTCCGGTAACTACAGCATACCGTCCATATGCTTCGAGCATTATAAAACTGAAAATACAGGACAATGCGAGGGCCCACAACATAGAAAGGCCATATCTGGAACCAGCCGATGCCATAGCAACTACACTCCCGGTTCCGATTGTGTACCCTACCAGAAAAAATCCCGGCCCTATCGATAACATAAATTTCCAGAACCGCTTCAAAATACCTGATTGATTTGCCATAAATGATAATTTAAATTGAAATTGCCATATTAACCTGTCAGAATTTTATAAATCCTTTATTACTGCTTTGCATTCCGGGGTAAAACCTCACTACTCTGATGTACTATACCTATCTTAATATTATTTTCAGATTCAATCCGTTTTTCCAGGTAGTCCTGAACATCATTAATATCAAGGTGATAGAACCCCATAATATTTGTCAGAACCGGATCCATTGTCAGGGTAGCCTTGAAATTTCGTTTAATGTGGTTAAGGTACATACATTCTGAGGCAGCAAAAGGATCTTCTATAACCTCTTCTTCAAGCATTTTCCAGAGGGTTTCATCATCATATCCTGCCAGCCTCGACATCTCTTTGCCGTGTGTCGGGGCAATTCCCTCCTCACACGGAGAGAGAAGTATTATCTCCCCTCCGGGCCTGGTTGCCAGTTCTGCAGAAAACAGTCCCTTGTCAGCCTGTGTAAGGTCATAGTCCGACGGAAATGCACTGCTGAGGGTAATATCTGCCGGTTCACTAAACTTAACGCCAAAAATCTCCTCCCCCCATCTGACAGCTTCGCGGTGGGCTTCAATAAAATGCCCTGACACAACTTTCAGTATCTCCCCTTTTTCAGTCTGCAAGACATTAACAATGAAGTGCAGCCCTACATCCCTCGCAAAATCTTCCATCTCTTCGCGGCAGGGAGTAACGATCTTTCCCAGCTGTTGTTCTGTGGCACCTAACAGGTGCATTGCATTAGTGGTCTTAACGCCTGCAATTCCCGGAAGCAGCATTTTTGCACCTCCGCTCCAGCCAACAGGATGGTGGGGCAATACTCCCCCTACGGCAATACGAAAATCAGCCTCCATAACCTCGCGGTTAACTATAATATGAGTTCCTCTTCGGGTCAATCCTCTGTCTATCAGATTATTATGACAATCATGGCCTTTTATTTCAACCTGGTTCATCAGTTCCCGGCCATATTTCAGCTCTATCTCCTCCTCTGTCATCGGCCTGTGGGTACCATATCCTATAATAATCTTAATCTGTTCATTTTTGACACCTGCAGCGTGCAGTTCATCCAGAACAAAAGGTATTATCCTGTCCTGTGGCGTAACACGCGTACGGTCATCACCCATGATAACCACCCTGGCATCCTTACTCACAATATCCTTAAGGCGCGCCGATCCGACAGGTTCAAGTATGCCTCTCTTAATCTCTTCCAGCTCATTTTC
>JAAYJR010000399.1 GCA_012522835.1 Bacteroidales bacterium | reverse complement strand
TGGTTCGGTATCCTGACTGTCGTCCTGGCTGCATTTTCTTTTTCATTTGCCGCCAGACAAAAAGAGAAGATAAACAACAGAAACCATGCTATAGTTTTTTGTCCGCGTGTCACAGTAAAGAGTGCACCTTCCCTGAACAGTACAGACCTGTTTCTTCTATATGAAGGAGTGAAGGTGGAGATCTCCGACAGCCTTGACATGTGGAAAGAAATTAAACTATCCGACGGCAATTTAGGTTGGCTGCCGGATTCATGTATCGTAAAAATTTAAAAAATCAGGTAATGGAAAATGAGATTAAGCTGGCCGTCTTAATAGATGGCGATAATATACCTTCTGCTTACGTAAAGGAGATGATGGAGGAGATTGCAAAATATGGCAATCCGACAATCAAAAGAATATATGGCGACTGGACAAAACCTACTCTTTCCAAGTGGAAAAACCTGCTACTCGAAAATGCTATCAACCCTATCCAGCAGTACAGTTATACTACCGGGAAAAATGCAACTGACTCAGCCATGATCATCGACGCAATGGATATACTTTACGGCGGAAGGGTAAATGGCTTTTGCCTGGTCTCGAGCGACAGCGATTTTACAAAACTGGCAACCCGGCTGCGTGAAGCGGGAATGAAAGTGTACGGGCTTGGAGAGAAGAAAACTCCGGAACCCTTCATCGTAGCCTGCGATAAATTTATCTATATCGAGATTCTTGAAAACAGGACAAAAGAGAGTGAAAGCAGTACAACTCCCGACAAGCCGGCTAAAAAATCGCAGGTTGATAAAATAACACCTAAAGTTATAAAAATGATAACTTCAACTATATCGGACCTGGCCGATGAAGACGGATGGGCTTTCCTTGGTGATGTGGGCAGCCTTCTTCAAAAAAAACAGCCTAACTTCGATTCCCGGAATTATGGTTTTGAAAAATTAACACCCCTTATAAATTCCATTGGTAAATTCGAAATTGAACAGCGCGACAGCTATAAAGGCAAGTTCAAACTGATATATGTTCGCAACAAAAAAAGATAAATCTTTGGAACCGCCGGTTAAAACCGGCGGCAAAGGATAAGGCTCCGGCCATTGCAGCCTGATAGTTCAATGCCTTATCTATTGCCGTTCTCTTTAGCGAACGGATACTTAAATTTGTACAGAAACTGATGCCTCAAAAAATTGATTAATAAAATTTAATAAAATGGAGCACATAAAGAATATAGCCATACTCACCTCCGGAGGTGACTCACCGGGAATGAACGCTGCCATCAGGGCAGTAGTCAGGACAGCTATTTACAATAACCTGAAAGTAACAGGAATAATGAGTGGCTTTTCAGGAATACTGAAAAGTAATTTCATAAAAATGGAATCTCACTCAGTTTCCAAGATCATCTCTTCAGGAGGAACCATTCTCAAATCATCGCGCTGCCATGAATTTCTGTCATATGAAGGTAGAAAAAAAGCATATGATAATATGAAAATACATGGAATTGATGCTCTTATAGTTCTGGGTGGTGACGGGTCATTTCACGGGGCTGACCTGTTAGGTAAAGAATTTGGACTGCCTGTTATAGGCGTTCCCTGCACAATAGATAATGATATATACGGAACCGATTTTACTATTGGCTATGATACAGCTATTAATACGGCAGTGAGGGCAATCGACCAGATCAGGGATACTGCCGATTCACACAACCTGCTTTTCTTCGTAGAGGTAATGGGCCGCCATTCAGGATTTATAGCGCTTAGCACAGCACTGGCAACCGGGGCAGAGTCAGTATTATTGCCCGAAACACCTACCAATATAGAACAGCTTTGTAACTATCTGGTGACAGGAAGACGAAAGAATAAGACATCAGGCATCATTATCGTTGCTGAAGGCGACGAAGAAGGCGATGCACAGGAAATTGCACGTAAGGTTAAAGTCAGGTTGCCCGATTATGAAACGCGGGTAACAATTCTCGGACATGTCCAGCGAGGAGGCTCCCCGACAAGTAACGACCGGGTGCTGGCAAGTATTCTTGGATATGAGGCTGTAAATGCATTGCTGAAAGGAATATACGGAGTAATGACAGGACGGATAAACAGTAAAATTGTCTATACCAAACTTGAAGAGACTTATTCCAAACGAAATAAAATTGAAGAGAACCTTGTCGAAATCAGCACAATACTATCTACCTGATGATATTTTACAAATTATCAAAAAAATAGTTACTCACTTTCTCCATAAGGTGCAGCCTGTCTTTTCCCATTACATTATGAGGATGTGTAGGATATGGAAAAAAGTCAACCTGCTTACCCTGCTTTATGCATTCCCTTATAAATTTTACAGCATGCTGCATAACTACTACATCATCCTGCATCCCATGAATAATCATCAGTTTACCGTCAAGATCTGACACATATCTGATCATATTTGTCTCCTCATACCCCTTCTGATTATCAACTGGGTTATCCATGTAACGCTCTCCATACATCACCTCATACATACTCCAGTCAACGACTGGACCGCCGGCTACTCCAACTCTGAAAACACCCGGATGACGCAGCATTAAGTTCAGGGTCATAAATCCCCCGAAACTCCACCCATGAACACCGATGCGCCCGCTATCCACATAAGGCAGGGAGCAAAGGTATTCAATCCCCTTCATCTGATCTTCGGTCTCAGACACTCCCAACCTTCGGTGGACTACATTCTCAAATGACATGCCTCTGTTGGCAGAACCTCTGTTATCAAGGGAAAAACAGATATACCCCCTGGATGCCATATAGTATTCCCAACCTCTTACATTGTTTTGCCACCCTCTGGTAATTACCTGAAGATGAGGACCGCCGTATACATAAACAATAACCGGGTATTTCTTTGACGGATCAAAATCGGGAGGCAGTATCATTCTGCCTGTAAGATCAGTAATTCCGTCTGCCGCCTTCAAACCGACAAGCCTGTTCTCACCCAGATTATAATTCTTCAGGGGATTATCAGATAAATGCACTGTCCTCCTGAACTTCCCGTCTGTCGAAATTATATCTGTCTTTGAAGGGATATCTGCAGATTTCCAGATGTCGAGCAGATAGCTTCCTCTCGGACTTAATTTTCCGGAATGTATACCACCTTCTCTGCTGAGTCTGGTAATCCTGCCTGACCGCGCCTCAACCCTGTACAAATTTCTCTCCAGATAGCTATCTTTAGTAGCTTCTATGAACAGGTGCTTCTCTTTTGGATTAAAACCAATAACATCTGTGACTTCCCAATCACCTTTTGTTAACTGATTCAGCATCTGTCCATCTGTATCATATTTATAAAAATGGAACCAGCCGTCTCGTCTGGACAGGTAATAAAATTTATTTTTATCAGTTTTAGAAAACTGAACCGGATACAGAGGCTCAACATATTTATCGTGATTCTCTGTGAACAATGTTTTTACCTTATCTCCGGAAACAATGTCGTAGCAATTCATCTGCATATGATCCTGATCCCTGTTTAAAACCGCAATATAAATTAACCTCTCATCGGGTGACCACGAAATATTTGTAAGGTACTGATCCGGTTCCCCTTCTGTGTTCAGGAATTTAGTAATACCTGTTGCTACATTGTAAACACCGACCTGAACCTGTTCACTAGCCATTCCTGCCATGGGATATCTCACCGGGGTATGTTCAGCAACTCTTTCCATATAGTTGACAAGGGGATATGAAGAAACCATTGACTCATCTTTTCTGTAAAAAGCAATATAGCTCCCCCCCGGAGAGCAAAAGATCCCTTTCGAAATTCCAAATTCGTTCCGGTGGACGGCCTTGCCATAAACTATTCCGTTGCCCCCATCGTTTGTTACCTGTCTTACTTCACCGCCATCAAAAGATATATGGAGGTCATCATCAATTGTATATGCCACAAAACGGCCGTTTATGTTAAACTCCGGATTCCCGGCATCCACGGGAAGTGAAATTTTCAGGTCTACCCTTCTGTTAACCAGATCTGTAATATAGTATCCTCTGTCACACTGAACCAGCAACTTCCCGTCATCAGTCCATCTGTAATCAGAAAAATTATCAGTTCCGACACTACACTGTGTATTAATAATATTATTCAGCTCCCGAAGACATATAACCGGCTTCCTGTCACCTGTCTGTGCATGCTCCAACCATAAGGTATCACTCTTGATCCAGGAAAACTCATTGTCATTCTTCCATTCAGGACTATTTAAAGTTTGAGGCCGTAAATATGTATTGAATCCTGTAACTGCATCTTCAAGGGTCAGAACTTTTTGCTGTGAAACTGCTGACAGAGTATAAAACAACCAGAATATTAATAACCTGCTCTTCATTTTTACCTTCTTTAAATCTGACAGCTAAAATAAGTATTAAAATATAAAAATGATAAATTTGATTTTTCAAAGTTGGCTGGTACCTTTATGATCCATTTTTTTATACTTTTATGCATAATTAAATCAACAGTAAAACTTAATTATTATTACAAAATTTTAAACAAATGAAATTTATTCTGCTTATACACCCCGCATTCACAAAAAACAGTTTCTGCAAATTGCATTTTAAAATAGCTCTGCCTGTACTTCTTTTTTTATTTTTCTTACCGGTTCTCTTCGGACAAGCTGGTAAAATAACCGCTCAGGAAGGTGATAATGAAAGAAAAACTATTCCCTATACCCTGCCCTGGGATGATATGCCGGTTGACCTGTCATTTGTCTATGAGAGTGAAAAACCGGCCGGCAAACATGGTTTTCTGACAATCTCAAATGACCGGTTTACATTTGAAGATGGCACAGAAGCAAGGTTCTGGGGTACAAACTTCAACAGTGCACAGATCTTTCCGCCCCACAGTCACAGCGAAATAGTAGCCAGGAGGCTTGCTAAGACCGGTATCAATATTGTCAGGTTCCACCAGATGGATGCCGAATGGTCGACTCCCAATATATTTCAACTGACTAAAGGGAAAAACAAAACTGACACACAGAGTTTTGACCCGGAAAGCATGGACAGGCTCGACTACCTTATCTACTGCCTGAAAAAAGAAGGCATACATGTGTATATGGACCTGCTGACCTACAGAAGGTTCAAAACAGGCGACGGCGTGGCAGAAGCCGATAAACTTCAGGATGCAGCCAAACCCTATACAACTTTCAACAGAAGACTTATAGAACTTCAGAAAAAATTCAATTACGATTTGTGGACCCATATCAATCCTTACACTAAACTTGCGTACAAAGATGACCCGGCAATTGTACTTGTGGAAATTACCAACGAAAATGACTTGTGGTCAAGGGACTTTAATCTTGAGCCATACCGTACAGAACTGGAAGAATTATACAGAAAATGGGCAGCAAATAAAAAAATCAAACTACCCAAAGAGAAAATACCATTTGACAAGAATGACCTGAATGTACAGAATTTCTTTATCGATATAACCAAAGATTATTATCGCGAAATGATAGCGCACATGAGAGAAACTGGTGTGAAAATACCGATAGCAGGCACAAACTGGACAAGAAATGCTGCACATTTGTCAGCCCAGATGGCCGGAGATTTTATCGACACACATTCATATACATCAGGTAACGGAGGCTGGAGAAACGGCGATGGTAAATTCGGGAATGACCCGAATATGTATTCAACCAATAATCTGTTACCTAACATTGCCTTTTACAAGGCACAGGACAAACCTCTTTTTATTTCGGAATGGGATAATCCCTGGCCTAATGAATGGAGGGCAGAGAGCTCTGTCCTGATGGCATCGGCAGGTTCTTTCCAGGGATGGGGAGGATTTACTATCCATACCTACAGGTACTCACAGGATGAAGATGTTGACATGATCGGAAAACCAATCACATCAGGATCTATTGCAGGAGTCTATTACAGAGGCGGGGTATTTGACACATTCAACGATCCGGCGAAATACGGACTGTTTTATCACGCTGCATTAATTATGAGAAGAGGTGATGTAAGGCCGGCAGAAAAAAAAATCAGCATTAAGCTGGAAAGCCCGTTAGAAACCAGGGGAAAAGCTTTTCTGCTTACTCCTGAAAAACACGGCATGGAAACAGTCCCTCCTGGCATGGATGCAACCGGCGACATTATTGCAGATAATAATGATGTGATAGTAAATCCTGAGGAGGGCGAGGTGCTTTCAGACACCAGGGAGCTATACAGAAATCTTAAAAAAGGAATCGGATGGGTTGATTCTCCCAAAACAAAAGCAGTATATGGATTTGT
>JAAYJR010000040.1 GCA_012522835.1 Bacteroidales bacterium | reverse complement strand
TAAATGATAATTACCTGATCTGTTTAATGTGTATCGGGTGAATTTGTATTTACAAAAAGTGCGGCTATGAGTATTTTCTGATTCTGCCCTTTTTTGTAATATATGCATATCTTTGTTTGCTGTACTGTAGAGTCTCATAAGGCTGTTTCCGGGTTCTACTGTGGAAATGCAGATAACGGCAATACTGATTTTAAACGAAGCGTTTTAAAAGGTTAATATAAATGATCAGCTGGAGTGAAATATTGATTCGTTTATTGCTGGCCTCCCTGTTTGGAGCACTTATAGGTCTGGAAAGGGAAAGGAAAAACTGGACGGCAGGTTTAAGAACCCACATGATGGTTTGTGTTGCTTCCAGTTTGATAATGATTGTTTCCTCTTTCGGATTTTCCGACATACTGGGAACTGACCATGTTGAACTTGACCCTTCACGGGTGGCAGCACAGGTGGTATCAGGAATAGGTTTCATAGGCGCCGGTACCATATTGTTTTCAAGACAGGGGGTGGTGCACGGACTTACCACGGCAGCCGGCCTGTGGGCTGTTGCAGCTATCGGACTTGCTACCGGTGGCGGACTCTATTTTGCTGCCGGAACCACTACCATCATAGCTTTGTTCATCCTCTGGGCCATTAAGCCCTTTGAACGTGTTTTCTCCAGGAGATTCAATAAAAAATCTCTTAAAATTATTACCGGGAATACAAAACTGCTTAAGAATCTGCTGGAAGATGATGAGCTGAATATTGATACTTTTTCAATTGATAAAAGCGAAGAAGGAATGGTTTTCCATATCACTTTTGACAAACCGGATCTGAAAATTTTAGAAGCCCTGGTAAATGAATTAAAACATGATCCGACAATAAAAGAGATTATCTGGGGAGAAATATAAATCTCAGTCAGTCAGTTCGCGATAGCACAATATAATCTCACTTTGTAATGATAATATTCAATTGTTATATTATTGTAAGTGAGCATCTTGTCTTAATGTTGTCTAAGCAGACAATAATCTTACCGTAAAAAAAATAAACCTGCTGCAGCGTTTCAGTGCTTCCCTGCGTATTAGTATTGAAAATCCAGCTTTAAGCAGGCGATATGTGTTATTATAAAGCCCGGCAACTTATCTGGAGTTATTAACATTACAGAATGAGTATCATTCTTAATATAAATAAAATGAAACGACTGTTTTTTATTCCCTTAAGTATAGATTGCTGAATATCTTAACGAAGAATGAAATCTCCATGATACAAACACACAAAAGGATATGAAAAATTATAAGCAACATTATTTTAAAACCTGAAAACCATGAAAAACAACGTCCTGATATTTTTTGCAGCAACACTTATTTTTTCGTTTGCCGTCTCATGTTCAAAGAGCGACAGCAAAGAAGAAATCAATCTCAAACCAAATAGCATTACTCTGACAGCAGTAGCACCCCAGGCTATTCAGAGCAGTAATGAATTCGGAGTGGAACTTTTTACCAGGGTTTGCGAAACGGAAAACAGGAATCTCATGCTTTCGCCGCTCAGTGCCAGCACGGCACTTACCATGCTTCTCAACGGCTGCGGCGGAGATAGCTATTCCCAGCTGCAGGGGGCACTCAAATACCCTGAGGGCATGACCATTGGCGATATCAATGAAGCTTACAGGAGTCTTGTTGACCAGCTTCTGAATGCTGATCCGAAAGTAAAACTTGCACTTGCAAATGCAATTTTCTATCAGAACACTTTCAGTGTGAAGCCACCGTTTCTTGCAACAATGATCGGGGATTACAATGCTACGGCTGAAGCCCTCGATTTTATGGCACCCTCAGCGCTGACCACAATAAACAAATGGGCAAGCGACAATACCAAT
>JAAYJR010000443.1 GCA_012522835.1 Bacteroidales bacterium | reverse complement strand
TGTCTCTGCCGGATCATTTTTCAGGTTGTACAGTTCTTCGGCTGACTTATCATTAACATATCTGAAATACTTCCAATCTGAGGTTCGCACTCCTTCACCCGGGGGGATATTTTCAAATTCCCACAGGTGCTCAATTAGTATTGTATCACGTTCTGTTGTTAGCTGTTCCCCCTTCACAAGTGGTAAAAGGCTCTGTCCCTGCCATGATTCAGGCCTCTTAACACCTGCCAGGTCAAGAATTGTTGAAGGCACATCAATATTAAGTGCCATATCTTCTATGTCGTTATGATTTTTAACCCTGGGATCATATATTATCAGTGGCACACGAATGGAGTTATCGTACATAAGCCATTTACCGGCGAGCTGCCGTTCACCGAGAAAATATCCGTTATCGCCCATGAGAATAATGACCGTATTCATGTCAAGGCCTTTCTCTTTAAGCTTACTCCTGATCTTAGTTATCTCCTGGTCTATTCCGTAAATCATCCTGTAATAACCTTTCACACTATGCTGATATTTTTCGGGGGTGTCAAATCTCCATGTCCACCGCAGCCTGTTAAAACCTTCACGTACCGGAAGAGGTAAACTGTTAAAATATTTATCATCAGCCAGCGACGGTCCGGGCATATCCAAATCCTGGTAAAGGTGATCTGACCCTTCCTGCCAGAAATATTGTAAGGGTGCCGGATCATGGGCATGTGGAGCGCTAAAGCTAAGCGACAAACAGAATGGTCTTCCGGCAGGTGCATTCTCTATGAAATCAAGCGCTTTCTCACCGGTATAGCGTGTCAGATGCACTGTATCCCCGTCAAGCATTTTATAATAGTATCCGCGTCTGTCAGGGAACCGGCCGTTTCTGTCATAATTCTCAACAACATCAAACAGGCCATTTATATCCCGGGCATTAACTCCGAATTTACCAAAGAATCCGGTAAAATAACCAGACTCTTTTAAAAGTGCAGGATATGAAACACTTATATATTCATTTCGTATCGGTCCTGTTTGAAATGTATATTTATGTGTCCGCTCATGCAAACCTGTAAAGATGCTTGCACGACTGGCAGAGCAGATAGGAGTAGTTACAACAGCGTTTCTGAAATAGCTTCCTTTCTCTGCCAGGTTATCCATTTCCGGTGTTTGGATGATATTATTTCCCGCATATCCCAGTGCATCCCATCTTTGGTCATCAGTAAGTATAAAAATGATGTTTGGCCGGGGATTATTACTGTCAGGGGCTCCGGAAATTTTTGCCTGGTAAAAAAACAGTAGTAATCCTGCAAGTATTAAACCTGTCAATTTGTCTTTCAAAGTGTTCATTATAAAGTTGTTAAATATTTAAATTCTAATTTATTCTAACGGGCTTTTCATATTTTCTTTTCATCTCATAAGGAAGACGCCACACATTTCCTTTGAAATCACCAAAATAGAGTTGTGATTTACTGAAATTATGCGGATCCCCATCAGCCCAGAAAAAACAAAAAGGTTCTGAATAACCAATGGGGCGCCTGACATAAGAGTGGTTATATTCACTGTTTTCTGTCACAATTCGTTCAAGTTTCCAGGTCTTTCCTCTGTCTTTTGATTGCCAGATCTGTAACTCTCCCCCTACTCCCCATTTTTGAGGGCCTGCAACTGTTGGCGCGGCAATTTTCCAGTCATTTCCCGTTATGAACAGGCTTCCCATATCATAATTATGGTCCGATTCAGTTACAACTGAAGTTATCCATGACTTCCCGTCAAATTGTGTTACACACCATTCATATGGCCCACTTTCGGGTCCGGGTTTATGTCCGTTACTTCTTATATACAAACAAACAGGATAGCCTCTGTCTGTAAATCCCATATCCTTCATATAAACATTTTTCCCCTGCGACTCATAATCAATTACCCTGGCAGGATTATCCCTGTCAACCAGTGGAATTTGCAGTACAGCACCCTGTGCATTCTTCCAGGTGTCACCCATGTCGTCCGTTTCAACATAATAAAGGTCAGTCCTTTTATCTGCGCTTCCATCGGGATGGCGGTTAAAGAAAGTAGCTAACTTTTCCCCATTAAAGCATGCGCTGGTCTGGTAATGTCCCGAACGCTCACCTTCCCTGCCCGCAATAGCAGCGAGCAACTTATCGCCTGACCATTGCTTGCCGTCATAACTCCTCTCAAAATAGAGCTGTCTGATACCTGTATATTTAGTAAAAAAATGAAAAAATCCGGAATTTGTTTTCCATGGTTGCGGATAGGTCATCTCCTCTTCGGTAATTTGAATGAAAGAGTCTGCAGTATATGGTTTAACACTTCTGAATTTAAAGCCGGGGCGCCTGCTTCCCCTGCCGCTGACGAATACCCATAAATAACCTTTATCGTCAATCAGCAGGGACGGATTATCATGCGGGTCATTAACTCCTGTCTTGTCACATACAACAACTGGCTGGGAGACTTTTCCCTTTCTGTGGTCATATTCACCGATCATGCAGAGCAGGTGTCTCTCTTCTGCCCTGGTAGTCCCTCCGTAAACAAAAAAAGTTTTTTTGACCTCCGGAGCATAAATTGCCAGCGGAACATGCTTTGCAGTATAAGTTCCCAATCCGCCTGAGTATTTATCACCAAACTCATAAACCTGTTTCAGCTCAAACCAGATACCTCTGTAACCTTTTACCCTTGTGTTGTTCAGAAGAACAGTATCTTCACCTGTAAAATGCATAAAATTCGCTGAACCTGCATGAGAATTAATAAACAAAATCATCAGTGGCAGGTAAAAAATACCTTTATAAGTCACTTTTAGTTTTTTAGTTAAATATGGAACAGCTAAAATATGGAAATATTTTATTTTACATACACTTTTGCCTTAACTTCTCCTTTTGCGAGCCGAAGAGCACTTTGAGCCAATGCTTCCAGTTCGTCTTCGCCCGGATAGACAAATACAGGAGAAATAAACGAAACCTTAGACCTTACATAGTTCTCTAATTTAGCATTGTATGCCAGTCCGCCTGTCAGAATTATTCCATCTACTTTCCCGTCCAGCACAACAGCCATTTCCCCGATATATTTTGCCAACTGATAAAACAGAGCTTGCTGTATCATTCCCGCTCTTTCATCCCCTGCCTCTGCCAGGTCGCCTACTTCCCTGTCGTTGTTAGTTCCCAGGTATCCGACGTATCCACCCTCTCCTGTTAACATTCTCCTGATCTGCTCCTCAGAATATTTACCACCGAAACATATAGTAACGAGCTGGCCGACAGGCAATGTTCCTGATCTTTCCGGACTAAAAGGACCTTCTCCGTCAAATGCATTATTCACGTCAATAACCCTGCCGTACTTATGCGCACCCACAGAGATTCCACCACCAAGATGGACAACAATAAGTCTGAGGGACTCATATTTTGTACCAATTTTCTTTGCATGAAGCCGGGCGGTTGCCTTTTGATTAAGTGCATGAAAAACAGAATAACGTTCAAAATTGGGATGACCGGCAATACGGGCAACATCATCCATCTCATCTGTTACAACCGGATCGGCAATATATGCATTAGCCCCGGGAATCTGTAAGGCTATATAATCTGCAAGAAGAGGACCAAGATTACTGGCATGTTGTCCCATGATTCCCTGTCTTGCATGTTCCAGCATCCGGTTATTAACTTTATATATTCCTGATTCTGTGGGATAGGTGAGCCCTCCCCTGCCTATGATGATCTTTAGGGAATCGACGTCAATACCCTCTTCCACCAAAGTATCAATTATAAGTGCCTTCCTGAAATCAAACTGATCAATGATATTTCTGTATTCCATAATTTCATCAACAGAATGCCGTATAGCCTTCTTTAATACACACTTTTCATTAAAATAGACGGCAAACTTTGTTGAAGTGGAACCGGGATTTATTGCAAGTATTCGGTGCATCTTATCCATAATCCCTAACTGATCAGTGTTGCCAAGGCTATTGAATTGAGTTTTGTCTTTTCACTATCGCCTCTGGAGGAGACCACAACAGGAATTTTTGCACCGGCAATTATCCCCGCCATCTGGGCATTACAAATTTTTGAATTTGTTTTATAAAAAACATTGGCAGCATCTATATTCGGAAATAACAGTCCGTCAGCATCACCCGCCACTGGTGATGAAAAGCCTTTTATATTGGCAGCACCACTGTTCAGCGCAACATCCAGGGCCATAGGCCCGTCAACTGTTCCCCCTGTTATCTGTCCGGTTTCTGCCATTTTTGCAATTACTGCCCCGTCAATACATGACTGCATTGAAATAAGTATCTGCTCAGTAGGGGCAATAACAGCTATTTTGGGATTTTCTATACCGAAAGCCCTTGCTGTCTTTATAAGGTACTCTGTCAGCAGTACCTTCTGCTGCAGGTCAGGATATGGGATCACCCCCGCATCTGAAAAAAACAGTAATTTATGATAAAAGGGATTTTCCATTAGTGCAACATGACTTAAGGTACCTTTATGAGGAACCAGTCCATACTCTTTATTAAGCAATACCTTCATGAATTTATCTGTCGAAATAAGCCCTTTCATTATCACATTTGCCTTCCCTTCATCAATAAGTTTTACTGCTTTCTCACAGGCATCTTTCTCTGACACAGCATCTATTACAGAAAAAACGTTAACATCTATGTCAAGGTTATTGCAGGTTTTCTCAATCTCAGACCTGTTGCCTGTAAGTATCGCTGATACGAGTCCTGATTTTACTGCTATATTTAAGGCTTCCAGGGTATTGGGATCAACACCGTTTACCGCCACTAATCTTTTCCCGGGCAGTTTCCTGACTGCCTCCAGCAGGTCTTTGAAATTATGAATTCCCATGGTTTATTTTTTGCACTAATTTAAAATAATCATTCAAACATACAGGAAATATTTGTCATTTAAATAGCTTTTTTCATCTGTTCTAAACTATTGACCTATATGTTCACAAATTTGATTTAAATAAGTGTTATACAATATATTAAAATCATTTTCATAAAAAGAGATTTCTTACTAATTTTGGCTGCGATTTGTGAAATGGTATTTTGAAATTTAAAATTTATTGTGTTATGGTAAATAAAATAACCAGTCTTGCTGAGTACTTGAAAAAGTATGAGGAAAGTGTTGCTGATCCTGATGGATTTTGGGGAAATGTAGCAGAGAGTCATTTTTGGCGTAAAAAATGGGACAAAGTCCTTGATTGGAAATTTGAAGGAGAGGGTGCTCCTGATGTAAATTGGTTTGTAAACGGTAAGTTGAACATTACCGAAAATATTTTTGAACGTAATATGTTCATGAGAAAAGACCAGGTTGCTATCATATGGGAACCCAATGATCCGAAAGACAAAGAGATTAAGCTCACTTACGGTGAATTGTTTGATAAGGTAAAACAATTTGCCAACGGGTTGAAAAAACTGGGCATAAAAAAAGGGGACAGAGTTGCATTATATCTTCCCATGGTTCCGGAACTGGTTATTTCGATGCTTGCCTGTGCACGTATCGGGGCTATCCACTCAATCGTATTTGCCGGATTTTCAGCATCAGCCCTTGCCGACAGGATCAATGATGCAAAGGCTAATCTTCTGATTACCTCAGACGGTGGTTTCAGGGGAACAAAATCGATCCCGATGAAGGGAATTGTTGATGAAGCGCTTGAAACATGCCCATCCATTAAAAATGCAATTATTCTCGAGCATACAAAAGATGAAGTCAAAATAGTTAAAGGCCGCGATTTATGGTGGCATGATGTCATTAAAGGAGTCAGTACTGATAATAAAGCAGAGGAGATGGATTCGGAAGATGTACTGTTTATTCTGTATACATCCGGATCCACAGGTAAGCCTAAAGGAGTTGTCCATACAATTGCAGGATATATGGTTTATGCTGAATATACTTTTAAAAATGTATTTCAATACAGCGATGGAGATATATTCTGGTGTACAGCAGATATAGGCTGGGTTACCGGCCATTCATATATTGTTTACGGTCCGCTGCTGACAGGTGCAACTTCGGTAATGTTCGAAGGAGTACCTACATATCCGGATGCAGGAAGATTTTGGGATATAGTAGACAAATACAAAGTTAACCAGTTTTACACTGCCCCCACCGCTATTCGTGCACTGGTTGCGCAGGGCAACCAATGGGTTACAGGCCATGACCTGAGTTCGCTAAAGGTTCTTGGAACTGTGGGTGAGCCCATAAATGAGGAAGCCTGGCGCTGGTATCACGACCTGGTAGGAAAAGCACGGTGCCCAATTGTTGATACATGGTGGCAGACCGAAACAGGAGGTATTATGATAACACCACTTGCCGGTATTACCCCAACCAAACCTTCACTTGCTACTCTTCCACTCCCCGGGATCCAGCCTATACTGGTAGATCCTGAAGGAAATGAACTTAAAGGTAACGGTGTGGAAGGGATCTTATGTATCAAATTTCCATGGCCGGGTATGATCCGTACAACATACGGTGACCATAAGCGGTGTTTTACAACTTATTTTTCGGCTTATAAGAACCTCTATTTAACAGGGGACGGCGCTAAGCGTGACGAAGAAGGCTATTACAGAATAATCGGCAGAATCGATGATGTTATAAATGTATCCGGTCACAGGATTGGAACAGCAGAGGTAGAAGATGCAATCAACCAGCATCCCAGGGTAATTGAATCGGCAGTTGTCGGATATCCTCACGATATTAAGGGATCTGGCATTTATGCTTATGTTATTTGTGAAGATCTGTCGGATGATAACCTTGCAAGTATTGAGAATGAAATCCGTGAAACAGTTAACAAATTCATCGGACCTATAGCTAAACCTGATAAAATTCAAATTGTAACCGGACTTCCAAAAACACGTTCCGGAAAAATTATGAGAAGAATTCTGAGAAAGATAGGGGAAGGTGATGCTACTAACCTTGGTGATACCTCCACATTACTCGATCCGGGTGTAGTTGAGGAGATCATAAACGGTGCAAAAGTGCCGGTAAAACGCTAATTAAAACCAATTTAAAAGACATCTCCCTGTGAGGTGTCTTTTTTTATAATCATTCAAAAACCAAATTATGGAAAATCAAAAAATTATGAACAGGTGGTTCGTAGTAATAGGGGCTATCCTTATCCAACTGGCTTTGGGGGCTATTTACGCCTGGTCGGTCTTTACCCCGGAACTCACAAACCTTGATGGAGCATATAAATTTTCTGCGGGACAGGCAGCATGGATCTTTTCGGCAGGCTTGTTTGTTTTTGCTCTGGTCATGATATGGGCCGGAAGGAAACTGGCATCACTGGG
This sequence comes from Bacteroidales bacterium, assembly GCA_012522835.1. GTDB lineage: Bacteria > Bacteroidota > Bacteroidia > Bacteroidales > Prolixibacteraceae > JAAYJR01. Next base: position 7,597 of record JAAYJR010000443.1, on the reverse strand, counting down.
ACCGCGAAAGCTTGCCATGGCAGGTGGAATAATTCTGGGCTCAGGCTATGTACTTGCCGGAATTTTTGGAAGTAGTTTTATAAGCCAGCTTGTCTTTATTGGTATTGTGGGAGGTGCAGGAATCGGACTTGCATATGTTGTACCAATAGCTGTTGGTGTAAAATGGTTTCCCGACAAGAAGGGCATGTTGACAGGACTGGCAGTTGCCGGATTTGGGTTCGGTGCTACCATCTGGGTAAAATGGGCCGGTTCCTGGGGCGGCGGATTGCTGAACAATCTTCAATTACTGGGACTCGACGGTGTAAGAAGTGTATTTGTTCTTTACGGAATTATATTTGCCGTCATGGTACTGCTGGGAAGCCTGGTAATGAAGGATCCTCCCAAAGGATGGCTGCCCGAAGGATACACACCCCCTGCCGCGAATTCAGCAAAGGCAACAGGCCAGGTAAACTTTGATTCTCATGAAATGCTCAGGACACCACAGTTTTATATGCTTTTCATGACTTTCGTCTTTTCGGCACTTGCCGGATTGATGGTTATATATTGTATAAACCTGTTCGGTATAGATGCTCTCACATTTTCCAGGCTGGGTTCACTAGACCCGGGTAATCCGGAATTTAAAACTACAGTTGAATGGGCCAGTGCCGTTGCCGGTACAGCTATGGCAGTATATGCCATCCTGAACGGTCTTGGAAGAATAATATGGGGAGTCATCTCTGATAAGATAGGAAGAAAGCTGTCTATCTTTCTGATGTGCCTCCTGCAGGGGATAATAATGCTTCTGCTCTTCAAAATGGGAGCCCATACGACAACGTTGGTGGTAGCAGCAGCAATTATCGGATTTAACTTTGGAGGTAATTTTGCCCTGTTCCCTGCAGCAACTGCAGACTTTTTCGGAAACTCAACTGTTGGCAAAAACTACGGGTATGTCTTTTTTAGTTATGGTATTGCCGGTATTGCCGGACCGAAAATTGCAGGCCTGTTTAAGGATGCCGCCCAGGGCGCTGCAACTCCTGCTGCATGGATTACACCATTTATTATTGCAGGGGTAGCGTGTATAGCAGGGGCTGTGCTGATATTATTGGCAAAGCCTCCAAAACGATAAGACAACCACTGATATTTTACATTAGTTTGTTTTAAGGTAAATATATTACCTCAACATTAATTCACCAAAATTCCCCGACAGGCTTTTAATGTGTCATAAGAAGTCTGACGGGGTGTTTATTGAAATAAATGTTTTCAAACAGGTGAAAAAATAGTTGTTATTAAACATTTTTTTGAAATTTTGCGGCTTCAAAATTACCATAAACAAATTAAAAATATCATAACAAATGGCCATAAAGAAATTAGACAGTATTTTTAAACCTAAGAGGATAGCATTGATTGGGGTTTCAAATAATCCTGACAGTGTGGGTGGCATTACCCTTAGGAACCTGGTTGGCGGAGGATATAACGGAGTTGTCTATCCGGTTAATCCAAAAAGAGAAGCAGTTTTTGGAATCCCTTGTTATCCTGATGTAAAAAGTCTTCCAAAAGTACCTGACCTTGCAGTCATAATGACCGCAGCAAAATCAGTCCCCCAGTTAGTACGCGAATGTGGGGAAGCGGGCATTCACGGAATTATTATTATGTCTGCAGGGTTTAAGGAAGCCGGTGCAGAAGGAAAAGCGCTGGAAGAACAGGTGAAAAGTGAAAAGAATAAATTTCCGGATATGAGGATCATCGGGCCTAACTGCTTAGGTATCCTGGTTCCGGGTCATAGCATGAATGTCAGTTTTGCAAATGGAATGCCCGAAAAAGGCCATGTTGCATTTATTTCACAATCGGGCGCCCTTTGTACATCTGTTCTCGACTGGGCATATGAATCGCATATAGGATTCTCCTACTTTGTATCTATAGGTAACTCAATGGATGTGAACTTTGGCGATTTGATCGACTACTTCGGACAGGATCCGAATACCAGGTCTATTGTTCTCTATGTTGAATCATTGTCATATGCAAGAAACTTTATGTCAGCTGCCCGTGCTTTTTCAAGGGAAAAACCGATCATCGTTTACAAATCAGGCCGTTTCCCTGAATCTGCAGCTGCTGCGGCTTCACATACCGGTGCACTTGCTTCTGAAGATTCAATATATGATGCAGTTTTCCGCAGGGCCGGACTTGCAAGAGTTTATGAATTTGGGAACCTGTTCGATTTCACTGATTTAGTTGGCAGAAAAAGAATACCCAAGGGCAACAGGCTGGCTATTGTAACTAATGCCGGCGGTCCCGGTGTAATGGCTACGGACACCCTGATCTCTTTGGGAGGTAAACTTGTTAAGCTTTCTGATGAAACAATGCAGAAACTGAATGATTACCTGCCTCCATTCTGGTCTCACGGTAACCCTGTAGATGTACTTGGAGATGCTACCCCCGAAAGATTTGCCAGAGCAACTGAAATAGTGTTAGAGGATAAAAATGTAGATGCTGTTCTGGTATTGCTTACTCCCCAGGCAATGACCGCACCAACAGAAACAGCTGCAGCTATTTCTAAAATGGCTTCAAAAACTTCCAAAACCATCATGGCAGGCTGGCTGGGTGGAGCTAATATGCGCGAAGGCATCCAGATTTTCAATCAGGCAGGCCTCTCCAGCTATCCTACACCTGAGCAGGCAATAGGTGCCTTTATGACTCTTTCACAATATGCAGAAAACCAGGAAATGCTTTATGAAACACCAAAGGAAATACCTGTTTCATTCCAGTATGACAGGGATATGCTGCGTGAAAAATATATTAAAGAGGTTTTCCCGAAAGCTAAAATACTGAATGAGGATGATTCAAAAATGCTAGTTAATGACTATGGCATCGACACAACTCATCCAACACCAGCTGCTACTGAAGATGAAGCCGTGGCTATTTCTGAAAAGAAGGGATATCCTGTAGTGCTTAAAATTTATTCTCCGGATATTACCCATAAATCGGATGTCGGAGGTGTCGCCCTGAATCTAAAAGATGAAGAGATGGTAAGGGCCAGCTTCAGAAATATGGTAAAAACAGCTGCTGAAAAACGTCCTGACGCAAGAATTCAGGGGGTTACTGTTCAGCGAATGGTAGATCCTAAGGATGCTGTTGAACTGATAATTGGTATCAAAAAAGATTCCGCTTTCGGAACTGTAATGCTGGTGGGAATGGGTGGCACAACTGCCGAGTTGTTCAAAGATAAGCGACTTGAGTTTCCTCCGCTAAACGAACGTCTGGCAAGGCAAATGCTGGAATCACTGCAGATATATCCTTTACTACAGGGATACCGCGGAGCCCCGGCAAAAGATATTGATAAACTGGTGGAAGTTCTGATAAGAATGTCATACCTGGCTGCTGATTACCCTGAAATAAAAGAACTTGACATAAATCCGCTTATAGTAACACCTAAAGATGTTATAGCTCTTGATGCAAGGATCGTTGTTGATGAAGAGGTGCTTGGAAAACCTGTAAAAGATTATTCTCACCTTATTCTGAGACCTTACCCGGAAAGGCTTCTTCGTACAGCACAGTTAAAGGACGGATCAACTGTCACGCTGAGGCCAATCAAACCTGAAGATGAACCTATGTGGCTTGAACTGCTGGGTAGTTGCTCCAAAGAATCTATCTACCATCGCTTCAGATATGACTTCTATTATGATTCACATGAAGTAGCAACACAGTTCTGCTTTATTGACTATGACAGGGAAATTGCAATAGTTGCGGAAATTGAAGAAGAAGGAAAGAAAAAAATAGTTGGTGTCGGCAGATTGATAGCTGATCCGGATGTTGAAATAATGGAATATGCAATTTTGATCACAGATGCATGGCAGAAGAAAGAACTTGGTTATATAATTACAAGTTACTGTCTGGAGATTGCCAAGCTGAGGGATATTAAAATACTTGTTGCAGAAACTACGCGTGACAATAAACCGATGATTTCTGTATTCAAAAAATTAAATTTCAAGATCCGGTTTAATGAAGATTCTACTGTATCAGTAAGGAAGGAAATAACCGAAGAAGAATAACCGGCAGATAGTAACTTCAAATTAAATTCAGGTAGTCTGTAACTTCGTTGCCGTACCATCAGTGAAACAGGAATATGGATATTGATAAAATAACAGAAGCTGTAAGACTTATACGGAAATCGAAGTACATGATTGCATTTACAGGCGCGGGGGTTTCGGTGGAGAGTGGTATTCCACCCTTCAGAGGATCAGGAGGATTATGGAACACAACCCATCCGATTTTTTTGGAAATTGAATACTTCCACAAAAAACCCCTTCAAGCCTGGAAAAAGATAAAAGAGATATTTTACGACAAACTGGTTGATGCCGAGCCTAACATTGCTCACCTTGTGCTTGCCAGAATGGAAAAAAGAGGATTCCTTGAATCTGTAATTACCCAGAATATTGACCACCTTCATCAAAAAGCCGGGAATAAATATGTTTATGAGCTTCATGGTACTTATCGCCGGCTTGTATGTACAGAGTGTAACTCTGAATATGACATGAGTTTTGCAGATTTAAATTTTTTACCTCCCACCTGTTATATATGCAAAGGGATATTAAAGCCTGATATTGTATTTTTTAACGAGCCAATCCCTGCATTTGCTAAGAAGCGTTCTTTTGAAGAGGCAGAAAAAGCAGACCTGATCTTAATTATCGGTACCCATGCAGAGGTTCTTCCCGCTGCTGAAATTCCAAAAATAGCCAAAAATACAGGAGCTAAAATTATTGAAATAAATATTAAACCTTCTTATTTTACCCATAGTATAACCGACATTTTTATTCAGGCTAAAGCAACTGAAGCTATGGAGGAGATAGGAAAACAATTGTATCTCTGAATTATCCGTTCACTGAAGTGAACGGCAAGGGATAAGGTCTTGAACAACTAACTGCTATACATCGGAGCCTTATCCATTGCTGTCGGTTTTAGCCACAAAATAAATACAGCATTGAACTAACATCTATGCCCTATCCATTGCTGTCGGTTTTAACCGACGGAACAGGGACAATGCTATTTTTCGGTGTCGCTGCATTATTATAGATCCGTTCACTGAAGTGAACGGCAAGGGATAAAGCATTGAACTATTTGGCTGCCGATATCGGAGCCCTATCCATTGCCGTCGGTTTTAACCGACGGAACAGGGACAATGCTATCTTTCGGTGTCGCTGCATTATTATAGATCCGTTCACTGAATTGAACGGCAAGGGATAAAGCATTGAACTATTTGGCTGCCGATATCGGAGCCTTATCCATTGCCGTCGGTTTTAACCGACGGACTGCAAATTCTCAGGCTGATGTGATCTTCTGTTGTTATTTTAAAATTTTTTTATTGTAAAAATCCTGCAGTATCTGCTGATGGTCAAATGCCATGGGGGGTAAATCGAAGAATGAGAACCATCCGGCCAAATCAGCATCATCTCCTCCCCTGACTTCAGGGAGTGATCCCAATTCAGTAAAAAATACCACAGAAATTGTCCTGCCCCTCGGATCCCGGCCTATCGAATCAAATGCTCTGAACTGTTGCATCTCCTCTATTTCCAAACCTGTCTCTTCACCTAACTCCCTGATACATGCCACTTCCAAAAGTTCGTTCATTTCAACAAATCCACCGGGCAGTGCCCATTTGCCTTTGTATGGTTCCTTGCCCCGCCTTATCAGCAACACAGAAAAAGGATCCTTAACAAATACAATTGCATCTACAGTTAAAGCGGGTCTGGGATATTTATAGGTATACATTTGGTGCCTTTTTAGAGGATCTATTTGTTTGTACGGTCCTTTTTGGTGTACCGGTACATCAATCCTATTACAAATACAACTATTATCAGATAAATGAGCAGTTCAATCCGTTCCATTAGCATTGATTATTTTCTTTATTACACGTAATTTATGGGTGTAACGTTTCATATCAGTGTTAAAAATTCCGAACTGATCCAAATTATCTACTCTCACTTTTCCGGATGCATGAATTATTTTGTTCTGTTTCCAAATAATTCCGACGTGAACAATTTTTCCTTCTTCATCATCAAAAAAAACAAGGTCTCCCGGTTCAGACTCACCAGGAAATCCGGATGCCACGCCTTCATTAACCTGGTCTGACGCATCTCGGGGCAGCCTGATACCTATCATTTTATAAATTACCTGGGAAAAACCACTGCAATCAATACCAAAAGGAGACCTTCCTCCCCAAAGGTATGGGGCATTGATATATTTAAATGCCTGCTTGATCGCCAGGTTGCGGGGATTCTTGATCATACCGCAGAGTACCCTGCCTGAATATCGGTAAGTTGACTTGTCAATTGTAAATTCTTTCAGATATGGCCTCCATAATGGAAGTGTACTGCCTGCAACAAGCATTATATTCTGATCATCTTTTAGTGCAACCTGACTTATTATGTCGCCCGACACAGCAACAGGCATTTTTTCTGTTTTCCTGATGACCCTCTCATCAATACGGGTGATCATCTTTCCGTCGGCCCACCCTGTGTATCCCTCCCATGCAAGCCTGACATTGCACCAACCTGCCATTTCTTCCACTATTTCAAAGTGTTCGCCAAATAATATCTGTGTTACCATTTCGCTCTTTTCCGAAGGTTCCTTCCTGACAGGAATAAGACTTAGACTGGATATTCCGTAGTGCATTAAATAAATTTATTAACTTTATTTCGAAAAAATTATTTGATATTGCCGGACTGATTAATACAAATCTATGAAATTGCAACGGAATGAAAAAATAGAGTTCAGACTGATCCAAATTATTCACAACTTATTGTGCTGATTAATTGGCTTCGACTTAATTTTGAATCTTAATAAAACTTTTTATGATAAAAAATTTTATACAAAGAATAAAAGGCTATACCCTGATATTTTTTTGGACGTTTATTTTTCTGTTGACTGCAGTAATCCTTTTTTTAATACTACCCGGTGAACCAAAATTCAGGTATGAATATCAGAAAGGATTCCCATGGAAGCATGAAAATCTGATTGCTCCCTTTGATTTTGCGATCTTAAAAACAACTGAAGAGTTTGAAAAGGAAAAATCAGATCAGCTTAACCAAGTGGCCCCCTATTTTGCAGTGGATACAACAATAGCTTCACAAAAGGTGGCAATGCTGGAGGCGGACTGGTATAGTATATCGGACTCAGGACAAATAAGCCAGGAAGTATTAAACTCATTAATACTTCCTCTGAAAAGTCTGTATGAAAAAGGAATACTGCAGCGATCTCCTGAAACCTACAAAGAACTTGAAGGCAAAAATGAAATCAGGAAGAGAGCAGGAACGGCAGTAGAAAAAAGAGCGGTCAGTGACCTGTTTTCCGAAAAAACAGCATATACCCTGTTTACAAATACCCTTAAAGAGACAGCAGGCAAATATCCCGAGCTTGATGCCGCTATAAAAAAATTGACACCGAAAAATTATATTGTTGCAAATATTGAATATGATGACTTAACCACTAAAAAGGATATCCAGGAAATAAGCGCAAATATTTCCCCTACAAGAGGAATGGTAAAGACCGGGGAACGGATACTGCTTGAAGGTGAAATTGTTGATGATACAAAATTTCAAATACTGGAGTCGCTGAAGTCCAGTTA
>JAAYJR010000542.1 GCA_012522835.1 Bacteroidales bacterium | reverse complement strand
CAGAATTCAGGCTGCCGCCGAAGCAGGGAATATAAGGGTGAACGGAAATCCCGTTAAATCAAACTATAAGATTAAACCTGGTGACGAAATCAGAATTTTAATGAACTATCCCCGCAGGGAGTTAAAAATAATACCTGAAGATATACCACTCAATATTGTATATGAGGACGATCACATTGCAGTTATAAATAAACCACCGGGATTAGTTGTGCATCCGGGCCATGGAAACTATACCGGAACCCTGGTAAATGCACTTGCCTGGCATTATAAAAATCTCCCCCTGTTCAAAGACAAAGATCCCCGTCCCGGACTCATCCACAGAATAGATAAAAACACTTCCGGATTATTAGTTGTAGCTAAAACGGAACAGGCGAAAAACAGACTATCAAGACAGTTTTATACAAAAACCACCGAAAGGCTTTACCATGCACTTGTATGGGGCAGTTTAAAGGAAGATTCAGGCACTATTACGGGAAATATCGGAAGAAGCCTGAATAACAGGCAGGTCTTTACTGTATTCCCTGACGGGGAACACGGAAAACATGCAGTCACTCATTACAAACTATTGAAAAGCATCGGATATGTGAGTCTTGTAGAATGCAAACTGGAAACCGGACGCACACATCAGATAAGGGTTCATATGAAATATATAAACCATCCGGTTTTTAACGATCCGGAGTATGGAGGCGACAAAATATTAAGGGGAACAACTTTCAGCAAATACAAACAGTTTGTTCAAAATTGTTTTATATTGCTCCCACGGCAGGCACTGCATGCCAAAACCCTGGGATTTGTACATCCGGAGACTGGAGAGAAAATGTTATTTGACTCTGATCTGCCTGAAGATATGAACAGTGTCATTAATAAATGGGAAAATTATATTGCAACAAGAAATGAATAGAAAACCAAATATTGCCATTGTCGCAGGCGGCGACTCATCAGAATTTGAAATATCAGTGAAGAGTGCAGATAATATTTTTGACGCTATCGACCGTGATAAATTCACTCCCTGGCTGGTTATTATCAAAGGGCCTGACTGGAATATTGTCCGCGACAATGAAACTATCGCTGAAATTGACAAATCTGACTTCAGCTTTACTCTTGCGGGCAAAAAGACCTCATTTGACTATGCATATATTACTATTCACGGAACACCCGGTGAAGACGGCATCCTGCAGGGATATTTTGAACTGCTGAGAATCCCTTACTCCACCTGCAATGTCCATTCGTCAGCCCTGACATTCAATAAATGGTTTTGCAGCAATTATCTGCGCGGATTTGGCATAAAAATGGCAAAAGCCCTCATCCTAAACAAAAATGAAAAGGCTGATGAAGATCTGATCACAGGAAACCTCGGATTACCACTATTTGTTAAACCCAATGCCGGAGGATCCAGTTTCGGAATTACCAAAGTAAAAGATGCCGGTGAATTGAAACCCGCCTTAAAAAAAGCCTGGAATGAAAGTAAGGAGGCCATAATAGAAGAGTTCATTGAAGGAAGGGAATACACCTGCGGACTTGTAAAGCTATCAAACGAAAACCTTATATTTCCGGTAACAGAAGTTATCCCTAAAAATGAATTCTTCGACTTTGAAGCAAAATATACACCGGGAGCAACCGACGAGATCACCCCTGCAAGACTTCCAGGACATCTCTTTGAAAAATGTCAGCAACTGAGTTCAAAAATATATGACTTATGCCAGTGTTCAGGAATAGTAAGGATAGACTATATCCTGAAAAATGAAGAGTTTTATTTCCTGGAGGTTAACACTACCCCGGGAATGACAGCTACCAGTTTCATTCCACAGCAAATAAAAGCTATGGGATTGACGCTAAAACAGTTACTAAGCAAGATCATATTAAATCAATTATAATTAACATTTGTGAATAAAGTTAGTTAACAACTAAAACAGATAAAACTTGTCTGTCGCTATCCATATTTTTTAATTTTGATCTTTAAACCACCTCCTCAAAAAAATTAATAATGGCCACGGAAAATACAACAAACAGACCTAATCCAGCCCGGCGACAAAAAACTATGACCATCGACGAGATAAATGCCCAGTACGGTAAACTGCCACCACAGGCCATAGAAGTTGAAGAAGCTGTTATTGGAGCGCTTATGCTTGAAAGAGATGCCTATGTCACTGTTGCCGACATAATTGACACTCAAAGTTTCTATAAGGAGGAACACCGGAAAATATTTGAAGCCATTAAGGAGCTTTCAATGCAAGGCAAACCGGTCGACCTGCTTATGGTAACCCAGGAACTTAAAAACCGTGACCAGCTTGATGAGATAGGGGGACCGGGTTTTATTACTCAGCTGACCAGAAGGGTGGCATCAGCAGCCCATATTGAGTTTCATGCACGTATTATTGCACAAAAATTTATTCAAAGAGAGTTGATCCGGGTATCTTCCGAGATCCAGGGTAAGTCATATGATGATACCATCGATGTAGATGACCTGATAGATTTTTCTGAATCATCTCTTTTCCGGGTGGCTGAAAAAAATATTAAAAAAGAGACCGTCCCGATAAAACCTGTACTTAATGAAGCCATTCTCCTGATAGAAAAGGCAAGGAACCAAAAGGACGGTCTCAGCGGGGTGCCATCTGGTTTTACCGCAATAGACCGTATTACCTCGGGATGGCAAAAAACAGACCTGGTGATAATTGCAGGCCGACCTTCAATGGGAAAAACTGCCTTTGTACTCACCATGGCCAGGAATATGGCCGTTGAACACAACAGGTCTGTCGCTGTGTTTTCACTTGAAATGTCATCTATTCAACTTGTAAACAGGCTCATCGCGGCGGAGACAGAACTCGGATCGGAAAAATTAAAGACAGGCAGGCTTGAAAATTATGAGTGGGAACATCTGAACAGAAAAATATCAGCACTTGAAAAAGCCCCTATCTTCATTGATGATACCCCCGCGCTGTCAATTTTTGAGCTTAAAGCCAAGTGCAGGCGACTTAAAATGCAACATGATATACAGATAGTAATTGTCGACTACCTGCAACTTATGACCTCCGGAAGTGAAGGGAGAGGCAGCAGGGAACAGGAGGTAAGTAATATTTCCCGGTCTTTGAAAGCCATCGCAAAAGAGCTGGATATTCCAATCCTGGCCTTGTCACAGCTAAACCGGTCTGTTGAATCAAGAGAGGGCAAAAGACCTCAGCTTTCTGACCTCCGTGAATCGGGGGCCATTGAGCAGGACGCCGATATAGTTACTTTTATTCACCGCCCTGAGTACTATGGGATCACTGAAGATGACTCTGGAAATTCACTGCTTGGAGTAGCTGAAATAATAATTGCCAAGCATCGTAACGGCGCCACAGGAGATGTCCATCTGTCATTTAAGAAAGAGCTGGCTAAATTCAGTGATATGGAAACAAGCTTCAGTCATGGATTCCCTTCAATGCCCCAGACTTTCAGCTCAAAAATGAATATGGATGATGATGAGGAGTCAATCGGGGCAGGCATATTAAAAAATACAAATTATGATGATGCGTATAATACCGGCAATGACTCCCCGTTTTAATCTCAGGCAACTTTTAAAAATGCATTTATCCATTGCCGTTCGCTTGAGCGAACGGTTGCAATATAAACTGGAAGAAATTAACAATAATGAATTGCAGTAAAACACTAAAGGGAATAATGCTGACCACAGCTGTTTTTTTCCTGTTCCTTCAGGTAAATGCGGTACATCTGCTGATCCCGATGGATGAAACCCAGAAAAATCATCTTAAAGCTTACGGTATAGCTTATTGGGCTCTCCGGCTGGATAACGAAGTAAAATGGCTCCTCAACTACAGGGGAGGAAGCTTTCTCGTACAACACAGCCCTTCTCTTGAAAATGAATGTGTTATAAGGGGTGTAAGTTTTGAAACTATAGCTGATGCCCGGGCAACTGCAGTATTGAACGGAATAGCAGAGCCTGATGTTAACCAGGATGCAGTGAGCATGAACAAAGCACCCAAAATAGCAGTTTATTCTCCTCCCAACAAACAGCCCTGGGACGATGCAGTAACGCTGGTATTAACTTATGCTGAAATTGAATATGACATCATTTATGATGAAGAGATATTAAACGGTAAGTTGCCTGAATATGACTGGTTGCATCTTCATCATGAAGACTTCACCGGACAATTTGGAAAATTCTGGAGAACCTACCAGCATATGCCATGGTATCAGCAGGAGGTCAATATAAATAAACAGCTTGCAGAAAAACTGGGATTTATGAAAGTTTCAGAGATGAAAGCTTTTATAACTGCCGAAATTGAAAAATATGTATTAAACGGAGGATTCCTTTTTGCCATGTGTGCAGCTACTGATACTTATGATATTGCAAGGGCTGCGACAGGAGTTGACATTTGCGCAACTATGTTTGACGGTGATCCTGCTGATCCGGAGGCAGACCAAAAGCTTGACTTCTCAAGAACATTCGCATTTGAAAATTTTCAACTGGAGAAGGATCCTAATGTATATGAATTTTCAGACATAGATGCAACAAACTACCGTAAAGTTGACCGTGACAATGATTATTTCGTGCTGTTTGAGTTCTCTGCCAAATGGGATCCCATTCCAACCATGCTTTGTCAAAACCATATGAATATGATAAAAGGGTTTATGGGACAGACAACAGCATTCAAAAAAGAGGTTATCAAACCCAATGTCCTTATATTGGGTGAAAACAAACCTGCCAGGGAGGCAAGGTATATTCATGGTGAAAAAGGAAAAGGGTTCTGGACCTTTTATGGCGGGCACGACCCCGAAGATTACCGTCACCTTGTTGGAGACCCTCCTACTGACCTGAGCCTCTATCCTAACTCCCCGGGCTACAGATTGATTTTAAATAATGTTTTGTTCCCGGCAGCAAAAAAGAAAAAGAGAAAAACCTGAAAGAGGCTCTTAAACCACTACTTCTGAACAATGATCTTTTGAACCTGTTTTTTATTTTTTGAATCTGAAAATTCAAAAATATATATTCCCTCTCTTAAGGAGGTGATATCAATTCCATTATTATACCTGTCAGAATGCAGAACAGTTTTACCTGTAATATCGGTAATTCTGTAATAATTCAACTCATTTCCGCTTGTGACATATATAATATTATTAGCAGGATTAGGGTATATCCTGAAACTATTCTGATCAGCTGTTGATATTGCGTTTGTTACTTTAGTTACGGTAATTTCAAAACGCTTTTCAAGTACATTACCTTCACTGTCTGTTACCCTTATAGTTGCCACTTCGGGATAGGGCCCGGCCAATAAAGTTTCTAAAGTTTTTAACTGCATATTTTCCTCATAGAATTTTGCAGGAGCATAACCACTTCCCAAAAAGAGAGGTGCTCCAAAAACTTCAAATGTAAAATGGTCATTTTCCGAATAGTCTGTAATCGAAATATCTCCCACGACAGTTCCTGCCGGTAAATTCTCTTTTACACTAAGGTTACTCAGGGTTATATCCGTTGGCCCCCAGTATGGATGAGAAATGCCGACAACTGCCTTTTGATCTTTGGTAAAGTCGCTGCTTCCGGGAGCTACATTATTTATCGAGAAGTAACCGTTATACTTACCGCTCCAACCCCAGTTAAAATGAAAATATCCGGTGGGTGCATAGCCGTCAATATTAAAAGCATGGCCGGCTTCCCCGGTGCCAGGGTTTCCTGAATATATCAATACATTATCATTGTCCAGCTCAGATTTAAGAAGTGTTATCCATTCCTCGTCATTTTCATAACGTGAAATTGTTTTTACCGATGGTGTGAATCCGAAATATCTCTGAAAAGCAAAGGGTACCCTGGTCGTATATGCACCTGATCCGTCTCCCCCAAAATCCATCTCCACTGCCACTGCACAATGGTACAGTAATTTTGCATTGTAGTCATCCGAAGCCGTAAGAGACATCTTATCCCACTGGTAAGCAGGTTCCTCATCAAAATTCAAGCTGATTGTCCCATAAGGTGCCAGCTGGTAACTTTTTTGTCCGGACGGCCTCTCCGGAAACTTCATATAGTGCAATGCCTGAGCCATAGCAACAGCAACACATCCAACATAAGCTTTCCCGTCAGGCCCTTCTGCATATGGGGGGCAAAACCTGTTCCACCCCGCTCCCTGATCCCATTCGGTTTCCAATAAAGGAGTTACTGCAGTTGCTGACTTAAGGGCCGGCAGGGCTTGTTTTTCGAGGGTATTCCATTCATCACTCCATTTCAAATCTGCCATGGCATTGGCTAACTGTACTTTTTGATACTCCAGCCAGCTTTTCACATTGGAGGACACATTTTTCACATCAAAATATCCTTCGTGTGAATATCCAATTACCGGGCGTGCATTGTTATTCCCTGACACAATTGCCCATCCCTCAGGAATGAAGTTAATTATGTACATGCCGGAATCTTCAGTATCTCCGTAAAAGCTCACAGATTTTACGGGATGCTCCGTACCAAACAGAAAATTAGAAGCAACCCTTAAGGCCTTATCCTCTGAAACAGTTTCGCTGAAACCGTTAAATAAAATTGATAAAAATAAATATATCAAAAAAATCTGCTTCATTCAATCATAATTACTAATTATCACAACAAAAACCCTGCAAAAAAAGTTTAAACCCGATTATTTATTAAATTCATTATCGTGCAAAGTTAAAAAACCCGGCTTTTTTGCCAAGCCGGGTTTTTTAAAATTATGCCAGTTTGTTAAACTGACTGCGTTAAGTTTATTTTAAATACCTACTTAATTCTTTTTGGTATTTTCTTAATACCTGGATTAGATACTACAGTGCCACTCTTTGTGCTGACTTTTCCAGCCTTTGATGATATCTTTGTCCATGTAACAGAAGGCAAATACTCAAAATAACCTGCCCAGCTCCAGTCAGGATAATAAGCACCCAGTACAAGGTCAGACTCTATTGAGCCATCTTCCAGTACATATGAACGAATAGCATAATCTTCAGTGACATTTGAAAATACCGTGAATATATAATTGCTGCTTGTCCCGACTTGTTGTTCAGTTATTTCCAGCAAAGAGTTTTCCGGATAATAAGTACCGGTTACAGGTTCACTTACGCCTAACACACTTTTAAATAATCCGGTTATAATAACGCTATTCGGAGTACCTTCATTCAACTCAATGGTGACAGTATCTGTAACAACAGGATAAGGATCCCAGTATGAAGCCCCTGAAACCAAGTACTGTCCAATAAGAACATCGATGCTTTCAGCTAACTTAGGTACTTCCCAGTAAACATCTTCCTGTAATTCAAGGTTGACATTACCATCAGCATCCTGAATGGCAGCTTCAGCAATATTAAGAACCACAGTACTGCCAAAACTGACCTCCTGAGGAGTCTGAATAACCAAAACACTGTCATTCCCCGGATGAACAAAATAACTTGAAACATTATATACATTCTCCGAGCCGGTTGCATCAACATATGTCATAGTAATAACGTCCTCTGCAGCATCCGGAATAACTGAGATCGGGAAATCAAATGTAACAAACACATTAAACAACTGGCTTGTAACAACACTTCCTGAAGCTGGTTCAATATCTTCCGGAATAGTGAAATCACCTAATGTCCATGAAATTTCATAATCGGAAGCAGCATTCAAATTGCCGTAGTTGTCAGATAAAACACCTTCAGCCAGATACAGTGCAATGTTATCGCCATTTGCAGGAACATGTGGCTGGGTTATCCTGAGAGTAGTATCATTTACAATTTCACAATTGCCGGTAGCCGAAAACTTAGTTGTAACGGTTCCCAGCCAGTTAGAATACCTGAATTTTACCATATCGTCGGTCAGTTCCTCCAAAGCTATCTCAAAAGGAAAACTGATATCCACGACAAAGTCATGAGCTGCCAGTACTGAATCATTTTCCGGCACAATTAAATTGTCGGCAACTGAGAAATTGGCATATTCAAAACGATAAAAGTTACCCCGGAGAGATCCTCCGACAACACCGCTTACTCTTTCGTCACACGGGTTACCCGAGAGGTCTGTTACTGCACCCTCTTCCCAGGAGAGGAAGAAATAGTCTCCGGCATGGCCTGTACGAGGCTGCGGAACAGTTACATTATTGCCTGAAGCAGCGCTTGCATCCAATGATATTCCCTCAGTTTCGCCTTCGAAATAATAGGTAAATGTGAATAGTTTATTCGTATCTACTACTACAGGCTCATCAAATGTAAGTACAATTGATGTACCTACAGATACAGTTGCCTGATTAGATATCCCCGGTGAGGAAGATACAAAAGTAGGGCCAACCCCGTCGTTAGTTTTAAACAGGTAAGGTTGTACTTCCGATTCAACGCCGTCAGCATTATTTGAAGCTGCAAAAACTTTATAATAAGTGTTGGGCATCAATTCTTTTACATTAATGGTGGTATCTCTGGCACCGCTGTATTCATATGCCTCGTTAGCGAGGATTCCTTCTCCGTCCTGAAGTGAGAGGGAGAGAATACTGATTGCTTCAGTCAGCGACCTTGAAGTATCGCTCGATACTGCATATCCCAGGTATCCGGCCATATCAGTAGAAATGCCCAGAGTAACGCTGGAATCCCCGACAGCAGAAACTGAAAGTGTCGCTGTCGGCCGGGACAATACTTCAGAAGATTCATAATCTTCAAGTTGGTTACATCCTGAGATGTAAACACCGATCGAAAATATCGCGATAATATATATTAGTATTTTTTTCATGTTCATTAAAATTATTAATTAATTTCTTGTCCAGACAGCAACCGGACTATTCGGATTGGCATCAGCGTTCCATGCCCATTGTAGGCCTAATCCTTCATTTACCCCTGAGGTAATATAGAAGGTATACTGTTGCCTGAATGTTATTGTAACACCGTCGTCAGTACTGATATATCCAACAAGGTCATCGACCTCTTCACCTTCGCCGTTATCATCTTCCCAGACTGTAAGGGTTACAGGTCCCCAGTCATAGTCGTCCCATGATTGTCCGGCTTTAATAGTTATGGTAGTCTGATCTTCACTGACTGTTCCAAGGATAAAATAGGGATCAGCAAGCGGAGGGCCGTAAGCAAGGCCTGCCATACCATAGATCTTAACCTTATCTGTTTCACCTTCAATAGCAGCGATATTTACCGGATGTTCGGGGCTGCCGTTGTCAGTTTCAGTTACTGCTGATGTATAATCTCCCAGCATCCATCCAAGTGGATGGTCATCGTCAACAATTGTAATTTTTATTACCGATTCGGACGAAAGGTCATATCCCAGGCTGTTGCCTGTAATTTTAAGCCGGAATGATTTATTTCCCAGCGGGTCAAAATCATTATTGTCAATAGCGGCCAGCACAACCGGCGCATAACCGGATCCTTCAGCAATTGTTACCGATTTCTCACTTACCACATTATAATCCACTCCTTCGATAGCAGGATTAACCAGTGTGGTATCGCCATCAACAATCTCATAATAGAAATCACCAATTTTCTGATACCAGCTGTCATCTACATCAAATGTGACATTGCATGAAGGTGAGTTCAAAGTAGCAGTAACCAGTATCTGAACGGTAAGAACGTCTTTCCCTTTATTCTCCTTATCCACTTCCAACATGCTGGCAGAAGAACCGTAAAATCCCACATTAGCCATATCTTCCTTAAACAGGATGTCTTCCTGCTCACAGGCGAAGAATGTCGTTAATGCAAGAAGTGTTAATATTATATATTTTAACTGTTTCATTTCAAATTAATTTATGTTGTTAAAATGGATTTTGTACCATATTCTCATTGCCGTCAAATTCCGATTTTGGTATTGGCACTGCCCATTTATTATTCGGGAAAGAGATATTTTGATTTACTTCAGCCACAAAGTCATTACGGACTAAACTTTCCTTACGCCTTGCAATATCATATATTATATGTCCTTCAAAGCATAATTCCCTTCTGCGTTCATTTGAGATATCAGATAGAACGATAGAGCCGGTTTGTTTTGCAAGTCCCCTGTTGGTCCTGATTACGTTATAATCATCAACCGGAGTAACGCCACTGATTGAAGCCCCTCTGTGGATAGCTTCAGCCCTGATAAGGTACATTTCTGAAAGCCTCAGGACAGGCGTATTATTGGTACTTCCATCTCCTGTTTTGCTCGGATATTTATTGGTCCACCAATAACCTTCATAAAT
>JAAYJR010000602.1 GCA_012522835.1 Bacteroidales bacterium | reverse complement strand
TGATTTTGCATATAAAAAAAAGTTCTTATTTTTGCAGCTGAATCTGCGGGAGTAGCTCAGTTGGTAGAGCATAACCTTGCCAAGGTTAGGGTCGCGGGTTCGAGTCCCGTCTCCCGCTCAAACTATTCCCCGACCGGCCCCCAGGTGAAAAGAACATCATCTTTTATATAGAGCCAGGACTTTTTGTAAATCCATTCTTCCCTTATTGAATTGCCTGATATTACCCTGTTGATCTTTAGTGGCCTGCCCCAGCTGTCCAGAACCATTTCCGAATCCATTCCCTTCCAGATTTTGCCGGCAGCCAGGTTTACAGCCATGTTTGTCCCGTATTTGTTTTCAAGATAACTGAATCTGCTTTCCTGCTGTGACTGCTGCCCGGACTGTGATGGTGCCTGTGACTGTAATGGTGCCTGTGGCTGTGATGGTGCCTGTGCCGGTGACTGTGGTAGTGCCTGTGGCTGTTGCTGCTGAGTCAGGGCCTGTGATTCAGCCTTGTCGTCAGATGCATACGGCATGATGGCTGTTCTTGATGAGAAAGGAGTCTGTTTGATCTGTGCATGTCTTTTTAAAATGAAACCTTCAGTCTCTCCATAAACAACCCTGAGATATGTGCTGTCGGCACCCAGGACGCTGACTTCCGTTTCAGGCGGAATGATAAAAATGACGGATGTGAGATCTTCCTTGTCTGCAAAAAGGCGTGTTGCAGATTTTATTACTGCAGTAAATGCAGTCTGATTTTCCCGCAACATTTCCCCGCTTTCACCAATGCGGGCAGATACCGGGACAGCCAGAAGAAATATGAACAGGCAGGATAATATATTCCTCATGATCTTTGTTTTTCTTTAACAATCAAAAATTGTACCATATCAGTTTTAAAAGGCAGGGGGAGTATTTCCGGATCCGGTGAACATCTGCAGGGATCTTTTGTGTATTCAGGTATTTTTCCTGTTTCTGATACGGATTTTATTTAAAGATCAGTGTGGATAGTTTATCCGGGTTAAAAACCTCATTTGCTGTATCGAGCAATTCCGAGGGGGTGATACTGTCAATCCTGGAGCAGATTTCTTCGTAGCTGTCAATTTTGTTAAATACCAGCAGACGTTTTCCAAGGCTGAGCATCAGGCTTTCGTGGTTTTCATATCCTCTTGCAAGGTAGCCCTTCAGCTGTTTTTTTGAAGCATGCATCTGCAGTGTCCCGAGACTGGTTTTTCTGAGCTTGTCAAGTTCCGTGTTGACAATGGAGATACTTTTTTCAAGGTTTTGACTGTCAGTGCCAAAATAAATTGTAATAATACCTGAGTCCCTGTAGGAATTATAGCCGGATTCGACATTGTAAACAAGTCCTCTTTTTTCGCGGAGTGACATATTAAGCCTGGAATTGAGACCCTGTCCGCCAAGGATATTGCTCAGGAGGATCAGGCCGAATCTGCGCCTGTCCCTGTATCCGAATGCAATATTTCCGATTATGCAGTGATTCTGGTTCGTATCCCTTGTTTCAATTCTTGTTGAGGGTATATACTGATGTTTTTGTTTTCTGCTGCTCCTGTGATTTTTCTCAGGAATGTTCCCGAAATATTTATTGAAGAGGCGTATGATTTTCTTGTCAGGTATATTGCCGGCAGAACAGAAAATGGTTTCGGTGGTATTGTAATTCTTTCTGACAAAGTCGGTCAGAGTATCCCTGGTAATTGATCTGATGTGCCGGGGTGTCCCGAGTATGTTTCTGCCAAGGGATTCTCCCTCAAAGACCATTTCTTCAAAATTGTCATAAATAAGTTCTGCCGGATTATCAAGACAGGAGTTTATCTCCTCTATGATCACCTCTTTTTCTTTTGCAATTTCCTTTTCCGGAAAAACCGAGTTATATGCCATATCACTGATGATGTCAATGGCTTTTTCAAAATCCTCCCTGAGAACCGATGCATGTATCACCGTTTCTTCCTTTGAGGTATAAGCATTCAGTTCTCCCCCTTCATTGTCGAGACGGCTGAAGATATAGTAGGGTTTTCGTTTGCGGGTACCCTTGAACAGCATGTGCTCCACAAAATGGGCCATTCCGTGTTCTTTTTCCTTTTCATCACGGGAACCCGTATTGATAATAAGACCGCAATGGGCGGTTATTCCGTTTGTTCTGTGGTGAACAAGCCTTATTCCGTTGTCAAGTGTATGATGAAGAAGCTCCATCAATTTTTATTTCCAAAACTGCAAATGTAACACAAGACTTAAATGAATCCAAACTGATTTTTTTAGTTTAAAGTTTTGCTTACTCAGATTTGAAATATATATTTGCAATCCTGTCAGAAGGTACCATAGCTCAGTCGGTAGAGCAACGGACTGAAAATCCGTGTGTCCCTGGTTCGATTCCAGGTGGTACCACTAAAATCAAAACGTGAATATTGTCAATCAATTAATTACGCTTTTTGCTCACCCAATTCCATACGACATTTGATACGACAATGAAAAAACTGCTTTATTTTCAGCTGTTTTAGAATCCTTGCAGTTGAACTTTCCTTCCGGGAAATTCCTATTTCGGGTAAGGTTGCAGGCGCAGTGTACCCAGCAGGCACACTGCCCGGATGTCGTTCTTGTGTTGCTATCTCTCCCCGGTCTTGTCCTTCCTGAACCAGCTTGCCAGGGCTGCAACAGTCAGCAGATCACCTCTGCTGTTGTATCATTATGTCACCGGGAACAGATCACGGCTTAAAAGGGTTTAAAATGCGTTTAAGGTTATTACCAGCCGTGTTTTTTCATAAGCTGCTATAAAGAAGCCCCCGGTATGGAATTCCAAGGCCGGGAGCAGATCCGCTGTCAATGGCAAAAACAGCGGTTAAAATTCAACAAGTGCCGGCAGGTCGTGATGCTGCTGTGCGTGTTCGGTGCATAGCCTTTTTATTGCCTCATCATTCATTGCTTCCTCGATCTTGGCATGCAGTGCTGTTTTCCCTTCTGGCTCTGCCTGAACAATCAGAAATGACAGCTTTTTATTTTCATCCTCAATTCGGTCTGCTTTGGTTTTGATATCGTGGTCTGCATGGAGTTTTAAAACCTCGATCTGATCGGAAACGGGTATGAAATCTGAAGTTTGAAAAATGAGAAAACGGCCGCCTTCCTCCTGAAGGTGTACCCCGGACTGATCACGTTTTTTCAACTTGTAATATTTAACCACTTTACCATCAACCATGTAGGTTAATTTTACAGACTCACCCCTTCCATTGTTTGTTAAAAAATTCTCAATATCTTTTTGAGTTTTCACGAAATCAGGAAAGTATAGCCAACTCGCTGGAAAGATATTGGTATATTTATACTTCATGCCAAATTGATCTTTAGTCCAATAAATTTCTTTCATTTTTTTAAATATTTAATTGTTTCGCTTAATTGCATATAATTAATGACCAGCTTATTGTTAAGAATTTGAAGTCCAAACATTTTACTCAGGGTCTGGACCTGAACAGGACCCAGTTTGTGAAAATCAATTGCACTATTCAGGACCTTAGACAATGTTTCATAATGATCTAAGGTTTCCAATTGTTCAGGGCTTTCAGCATAGATATCAAAGTCTTTCAACTTTGCTTCAATCATGCCCTTGTCCAGGTGAAAGAAACCATCTTCAAAAGTCAAATATGATGCGTTTCCGTTGTAATGATCAAAACTGATCACGCTGTTTTTTGATACTGGTTTTTTCTGAACCTTTGAACATCCCTGGCATGATTCATCCTCTATCTCTTCCAGACCCAACATTTCAAGATACCCGGCCCTGTCGATGTTGAACAATAAGGCAAGCTGTGCCGGGGCTGGTTTTAAATTTGCCGGCAATTCAACATTGCTAAGAAGGATATCATCAAAATAGCCGGCCGGATCACTGACAAGGGAATTAAATTCATCCTGTGTTTCAATCTTTTTAAAATCCTGGTGGCTGTTGAAAGCCTCGATCAGGTTATTGCATTGTTTCAGAATATTATCAACTTCCTGTTGAAATTCTGTTTTTGCGCCTAAATCCTTGTAAATTAGTTTTTTCATTATTTTCGAGTTTTAATAAATATGTTTCTCCTTTCAGGGCATTCATTAATAATTTCAAACCGTGTCATCAGTCTGCCATCGTGCATGTAATGCCCTTCTGTTACTTCGATATTCAGCGGTGGGATACTCATTTCCCTGGCTATTTCAATAACAGACTTTTTTTCATCCTTTGCCCGTTGTAAGATGTATGTTTTAATTTCTTTGCCAGGCTGATAGCCCAGAATCTCTGCGAGTTTATTTTTTTTCATTGTCAAAAATTTTGTTAATAATGATGTCAAGTTCCGTTTCCGATAATGCATCAAAATTGATGTTGGCATCAAGCGAAACAGCCTGCATCTTCGATGCGACATAAGGCAAAAGATCAATCAGCAACCTTGCCTGCTCTCTGGGTTTCAGCTTTTGCCATATTTCGGGTAACTCCTCAAACTTTTCTGTAAGAAAATCTGCAACACTTTCCTTTACTGGCCGGCTTATTTTATTAATTGCTTTCGGTGGCCTTCCTGCCGGATTCCCGGATTGCCCTGGTTTGAACTGTCCTTTTTTCATCTGTTTTCCCTGTTTTTTACAGGCATATTTTTGTCATAATTATGAAAATTTTAAAATGCGATCTGAAAATTTATTTTTCAGATTACATTTATTAATAACCTTTGTTAAATACCTTTATTAATAACCTTTGTTAAATACCTTATTTAAGGTGGACATCAGGTTTCCATTAAGTGTACACTGGTTGTACATTATGTTGTCATCATTATAGGTGTACATATGATGTACAGATGGTGTACATTGCTGTATTTCTTGTTCAGTCATTGTTCAGATATGTGTTCACTGTTCCTACACTGACCCCCAGTTTTTCAGCTATCTGTCTCTGTGTGTAGCCATTAGCTGACAATTCGCGGGCTTTGTATTTAGGAGTGTTCATCTCCGCCGCCTTACGTTCCCAGTAATTTTCAATATGTTGTCTGACCTTTTCAGGGTTGCGCTGCCTCCATGCTCTTTGGTAGGCCGCTTTTGCTGCTTTTGCCTCAGGGCTTAAATTACTTTTTGCCATTATATAAATCATTTAAAACTTTAGTTACTGCTGCGCTAACTTGTCCTTTCATGTGATGTTCTTGGTACTTTTTACGCTTTTTTTCCACTTCCGTAATTAGTGCTTCCAGGCTCAGGGTGAAGCTGACGAAAAAACCACGTGTATAACGTGCGTAAATCTTTAGTCCATAATATTTTTGCAGATCCATCTTCAGACCGTTCATGATCCTCCGGCTCTTATATCGTGTCAGCCATTCCGGCAATTGTGACATGTCTTTTTTTGCGGAATATCCTGCCATACGACAGAGTAGAAAATCATTTGTCATTCGACAATATTTTTTTTTACCTAATATGCTTTTGATTGCCAGAAATGCCATAAGTACGGCAATTTCTTGTTCTGTTTTATAATCCTGAAGAAAGTCGAATAATAAGCCTTTGGATATGCCTGTCATCGGCGCAGGAAGAGGAATTTTATGGTACAAGCGACGGCCATTTGCTTCCGTGCTGAAAGTGCTTCCCAGTAATACGCCGAAGTATTCAGCCGCATCACTAATTGAATCCCTCCCGTTTAATTTCCGTGAATGGGAGTAAATACAATAATCTATTACGTCATTGCAGAATTGCCGAATGTTCGGCGCAATCTTCATTAACTGAACTGGGAAATTAAAATAATTATCTGCCATCACCTGAGTTTTTAATTATTCGCAACAGGGCTGTACTGATTGCCATTTCATCAAATCCTTGTGTCTCCATTTCTGCCGCTTTTTTGTCCAGCCTGGCATACATTGCTTGATCATCAACTAAAATGATATTGCCGTTATCATCCTGAATTATGAAAAGCGGATCCTCATTTATTCCTTTTTTCTTCATAGCTGTCCAACCATTGTTTAAATTCAGTGAAATTGCGAGCAATGAAATACACGCCCCCGGATCCTTCATGCTCCTGCTGGATCTGCTGTTGCGCCTGGCTTAGTCGATCCCTTCCGGTCTTAACTTCAATGAAAATGCTTTTCCCTTGGTATGTCGCCATCACATCAGGCAGGCCTTTCCGGTTGGTTCCGGGCCTGTATCTCCCGGTCTTCCGGTCATAGATGCCTGTATTGTTTAAACGGCTTACAAATGCCCCTTTCAGCTTTAAATACGTTGTTATGCAAGTTGTTAATGAATTGGATGTATCATCCCTGAACTTTCGGGGCGCCATGTATTTAACTGGCATCGTGGGATATTTTTTCCTGGCTGCAGAATCAGCAAGCCTTTCAAGTTCCTTGACAGCATCCGGTTTGACGTATCTGGGTTTTCGGGTCATGCTTAATTTTCTTTTATCAAAACCCTTCCCCCGATACGAACCGCCTCAATGTCGCCCCTTCTAATAGCCTTGTCAAGTGTTGGCAGGGTAATACCCATCCTCCGGCAGGCTTCTTTCCTGGATATAAATCTTTCCGGTTTTTCGTAATTGTTAAATGCAGCTGTTACGCTTTCCGTAATTATTTCCCGGATTTTGTTTTCTGTCGAAATAATTATTTTTTCCATATCAAAAGTTTATGTGTTTTTCCTTATGCAAGATAAGGACACAAAACAATCTATCTATATGGTTTACAGATTATTAAACGATAGAAAACTATCGAAAAGTGTCGAAAACTATCGAAATTAAATAAAAAAGCCTGAATTTCAGGCCTTTAAAGTATCGATAAGTTTTGTTGTGATTTGAGGTAGTGGATCTTTCGGGATTGGGCTTGAAGGGCTTCGGTTGTGTGCATTGAAGCCCGTGCCTGTCTGATGGATGAAACAGGCATTGAATTGTTTCATGGTGAATCCGGTTTCTATTTGGAAATAAACAGCCTCGGTTTTTGTTGTTAGCCATATGATTTTATTAGCATCTTTGGGCAGCTGTTTGTTTATCATAACAGAAGTGAAGACATCAATGTTAGTTTGAATGTATTTTCCATTAAGCTCACGAAATTGATCGCTTATAAGATTTGTAGGGTATCCTTGTTCCGCTTCATTCAGCCATTTTTCCAGTAAGAAAAAACGTATTGCATCTATTGCAATCTCTTTATCAATGGCCCTTACTGCAGTCATCCCGGAGAGGTAAAGACGGTAAAGATTGCGGATACTACGAATGTAGTTTATATCATAATCAAAATGCCCTGTCCGGTAATATCTATCAATGCAGTGTGTCTCATATTTAAGGCCGCTTGTCCGGTCATATATTGTCTTAGTTAACCCCTTGATAATAACATCTTCACAATCATTAAGAATGTCAATTTCTTTATGCAGAATATTAAATAATATCCTTTTTTCGATTTCAAGATACTTATTCGGATCAGGTGAATTTTCCAGACTCTTCTGGATGCGCTTTTTGTCTGCCTGAAACTTTTTATCAGCTTCTTTTTCCAGAATCTCCCTCGTTATTATCCCTCTCATTTCGCAATACTTAATTTATTTCTTCTGAAATAAGGATGACCGGCAAGCCTTTCAGCTGTCTCTTCTTCAGTAACCCTGATATAATTATTGAAAACCTCTTCAGTTCGGTGACCTGTTATTTTCATAATATCGCGAACCAGGATCCCAGCCAGGTACATGTTTGTCGCTGCGGATCTTCTGCCCGTGTGGCATGTAACAAGCTCATATTTCTTTGCTGACTTTTCGTATTTCTTTCCGTACTTCTGTGTCTCCCAGGTGATAGTTTCATCAATCTTACACCAGGCACAAATTGTTTTAATGTGTCTGTTCACATGCTGTTCCGGGATACGTGGAAGGCTTCCCTGGTACTTGTTTAGTAATGCTTCCATACGGGCAGATAGGGGAATGATAACCTTTTCTGATGTTTTTGTCTGGCTGATGAAAATATATTTTTCGCCATGACGTTCCCTGATGTTCAGGTCAATTTTACGGTAATCACTTACCCTTAATGCTGTTTCACATAGACAAATAAATGCATCCCGGGCCAGCTCCATACGTGGGAATTTACTCAGGTCATAGTTGTAAATCCTGTCAATTTCTTCTGTCGTTAAATATACAGCGTGTGAATCTTCGGTGAATCCGCTGAATGCTTTATCCTGGAACTGCCTGTTTTTATGCTTGCCTTCTGCAAGGGCTTTGTTCATAACGAATTTAAGAAGCTTGATAAACTTTCCGATTGTATTGGTTTTATATCCTTCATCTGTCAGAAACCGGACAAAGTTTTTGTAAAACGTGATTGTGATATCTTCAAAATCAAGAATCTTTTTAGGTCTTATGGGTTTTTTCTTTTCCTTCCGTTCTGAAAGGTCCTTTGCAGTATAAACACCCTGGTACATGTTGAACACCCTCTGGAACCCCCTTAATCCTTTCAGCGTTCCTGCGGCATAGTTTAAAGCATTTTTGTTTTTTACTTCCCCCCGTTCAGCCCTGCTGATGAAGTCCTCTATAAAACCGTTTAATGTACTTGCAGTTTCCACGGAAATGCTGTGATAGGATTCAATGACGGAAGTCAGCCAGTCTTTTGAATATTCACCGGCATATACCTTAATTTCATTATTTAAATGATCCTTCAGTCCTGATAATTTTTTTAGAAAATCTTCATCAGCATCGGTTTTAATTCTCTGCCTTAAACTTTGTGTTCGGTTACTCCATTGTGCAGGATTTACTTTCAGACCGGAATTAACAAGAAAATCTGTATCCCGGCCCGAGAGGAACCTGACATAAATAGGAACTAATTTCCGTTTTTTACCACGTACAATATAATTTACTGACGCCATAGGATAAAAATTAAAATGCCCCGGATATGTGAAGGCCATTAATAGCCCCCAGTTGATTACTCAAACCAGTATCCAGGGCATAATATTTTTGTGTTAATGTTCTCACATAACAAAGATAGGTATTTGTTACGACATTTGATACGGCATTTGTTTATCTATTTTTATTATGTTTTATTAACAATTATAACAGTTACATCAGAAGTGTAATTTATAAATTTGTTAATCAGACTATTAATATTTTCTTTCAATATTATGTTCAACAAAGGAAAACATAGGGAAAACAATAGTTCGGGTACAGGTGGTACCACATCCGGAGACGAAAGTCTCTCTTTTGATTGTTCTCCCCTTATTGTTCCTCCGGGGATAATCCATAAACCTGAACAGTTAACACAGATGCTCTCATAACTCCTTGATTATCCCTGAAGACACATTTTAAACATTTTTCCGGCAGTAACCGTTCTGCACCGGTTTTTCGAATATTTCGGAGGGCCGTCGGCCGGCGCAACTGACAGTCATGTAAATAGCTGAAAAACATAAAAGTACCAGCCCGACAGCTGTAATGTTTTTCGACCGTGCTTTTATTATTCAGGAATGTTTTGATATAATCTGAAATATTATTTTTACTTTAGGCTGCTAAAAATTCACTTTAACATTTATCCAGTAAATTTATCTCTATGTTACTTCATCAGCAGTTTGTCCGGATGGCAAAGAAATATTCC
Source organism: Bacteroidales bacterium (assembly GCA_012522835.1). Taxonomy (GTDB): domain Bacteria; phylum Bacteroidota; class Bacteroidia; order Bacteroidales; family Prolixibacteraceae; genus JAAYJR01. The sequence continues at coordinate 8,354 of JAAYJR010000602.1, read as the reverse complement.
TCCCGGATTGCTATTAAGGACAAGACTACCAACCAGTCGCTTACTTTTTCAAAAGCATTGATCGGAGCCCTTATCCTGTCCTCGAAATTTCAGAAATATGAAAGGGGATTTATTGGTATTATGATCCCGACGTCTGCGGGTTGTGCCCTGGCATCGGTTGCAGCCCTCGTGAGCGGGAGAATACCTGTAATGATAAATTATTCAACAGGAGCGGAGGCCAATGCAAGATATGCCATGAAAAAATGCCGGTTTAAAACAATTATTGCCTCGAAGGCCCTGCTGGACAAGGTTGGTTGCCCGGTAATTGACGGAATGGTTATGATAGAGGATCTTATGAAGAGCGTGACTGCTGCCGACAAGCTTAAGGCAGCACTGAAATCAATGCTTCCTGTAAATTTATTGCTGAAGACCATACACAAAGGGAATGAAGATGATTATGCAGTAATGCTCTTTACCAGCGGAAGCGAAAAGGACCCGAAGGCTGTTCCTCTCAGCCATCTGAATATTGTTTCAAATATTGTGAGTTTCAGTAACTTTATTAATATTACTTCATCCGATATCATCCTTTCAAATTTGGTCTTTTATCATGTTTTCGGACTGACAGTGGACCTATGGGTTCCGTTTTATCACGGCATGACCATGATCACATATGCTAATCCACTTGATTTTCAAACAATCAGCAATATGGCGCGTGAGGAAAGACCGACACTGATGGTTGGTACTCCAAGTTTCTTCTGGGGATATCTTCAGAAATCCGAACCGGGTGACTATAAATCATTCAGACTTATGGTTTCAGGTGCTGATAAATGTCCGGATGCCTTACGGAAGGAGTTTATGAAGAAGCATGGTGTAACTCTGCTGGAAGGTTACGGAACGACTGAAACCTCGCCTGTGATATCTGTCAATACTCCTGAATTTAACCGTCCGGGCAGTACGGGCAAGGTTATTCCCGGACTGCAGGTAAGGATTGAACATTTTGAAACGGGTGAGCTTTGCAAGCCGGGGGAGGTAGGGAAAATAATGGTGAAGGGCGATTCCGTGATGAAAGGATATTTTGAGGATCCCGGACAGACTGCAGAGGTTCTGAAAGACGGATGGTACAATACCGGTGATATGGGATTCCTTGATACAGAGGGTTATTTATGGCATTCCGGACGCTTCAAGAGATTTACCAAGATTGGCGGAGAAATGGTTTCCCTCGTAAAAGTGGAAGATGTTCTTGAAAAGCTGCTTCCGGAAGATGTAAAATGTTGTGTGGTTGAAATTTCTGATGAAAAAAAGGGATCCTATATTGTTGCTGCAGTATCGGCAGAGATTAACAAAACGGAGATGCTGCGCAGGATGATGAAGGAACTGCCGATTATTTCACTGCCCAGGCAGTTTGTATTTATAGAGGAGCTTCCCATGATGGGAACCGGAAAGGTAGACTTCCGCAAAGTTACAGAGATGGTCCGCGAAATAATGGAAACATCAGGCAGCGACAGTTAAAAAAGGGAAAATACCGTATTATCCGCTGATGAAGAGACTTTTGCTTGAATAAACCGGGTCACAGGTCAGATTGACCCTTAACTTTCTCCAGCCGGCTTCATCACCCGGAGTGGGAATATGGGTGAGATGCACCTCACGGTTGCGGAGGAGCTTCAGGTTTTCAAGTGCCATTTTTGCTGCAGGATTTGATAAAGCGCTTATGCCAAGTACGATCAGGGTTTCATCAACATCAAGGCTGACCATTTTGCCATGAAGAATATTTTTTTTCAGATGAGTGACGGAATCAATTATATTTTCAGGAAGCAGGTACATTTTATCCGGTAAGCCGGCAAGATATTTTGCAGCATTCAGTACGAGACTTGAGGAAGCCTGCATCAGGGGAGAATTTTTGCCGGTGATGATGGTTCCGTCATGCAGTTCAATAGCTGCTCCTGAAAAGATTCCATCATTGCCTTTTCCGCTCTTCTCAGCATCCCTGGCTGCTTTTCTTGCAGGCTGGACAACTACCCTGTCTTCTTGTCCTACCCCGACTTTGTCCATGATCAGAACAATCCTGTCCATGGATTTTTTTTCTGACAGACCGGCAGCATATTCAACCGAACATCTGAAATATCTCCTGATTATTTCCTGGCGGGAAGCTTCCCTTATAATGCTGTCTTTAATTATTCCGGCACTTGCCCTGTTGACCCCCATATCGGTGGGTGACTGATACATGGATTCTCCTCCTGTGATCTTTTCAATAATTTTCTTGAGAAGGTGGAATGCTTCCAGATCACGGGTATAATTCACACTCTTTATATTATAGGCCTTCATATGGTAATCATCCAGAAGTACCCTGTCTTCCTGATCGACTGTTGCTGCCTCATAGGCAAGATTTACCGGATGATCGGCAGGAAGATCCCATACCGGAAATGTTTCAAATTTTGCATATCCGGCCTTGATACCCTGCCTGTAATCATGATAAAGGTTGCAGAGGCATGTTGCAAGCTTGCCGCTGCCCGGCCCCGGTCCCGTGACAATAACTATGGGGCGGGAGGTTTTTATGTGTTTATTGGCTCCGTATCCCTCGTCGCTTACTATCAGATCAACATCTGTAGGATATCCCTTTGTGGGATAGTGCAGGTAAACCTTGACACCCCTGTTTTGCAGCTTGTTCCGAAAAATTTTAGCATGAGGCTGATCCTGGTACCTGGTGATGACAACAGCTGAGATATCAATGCCCCATTCCCTGAAGTCATCAATGGTCTTAAGAGCATCAACATCGTAAGTGATTCCGAAATCCGCCCTGACCTTCTTCCTTTCAATCGCTCCCGCATGGATACAAAGAATCACATCAATCTTGTCCCTCAGCATATGGAGAAGTCTTATTTTGACGTTCGGATCAAAACCCGGAAGTACCCTGGCGGCATGATAGTCATAAAGTATTTTGCCTCCGAATTCCAGATAGAGCTTCTTATGGAAACGGTTCACCCGCTCAAGAATGGCAGATGTCTGTTCCTGAAGATATTTATCATTATCAAACCCTATCTGATCTAAAATCACCATTTTACTTCCTTTTAAAGAATGATACTTTCCCGGTCCGGATCAGGGCTTCAATATTAATGAATTTTTCACTACAACATGCAATGTTCTTTATTAATGAATCCTTTTCCGGTTAGAATGAAATCAATACACGATCTTTTTCCGGCCGGGAAAAAATTTCCGGAATGAACGCAAAGATACATTAACAGTATATATTCCAAAATACTTTTCATATTCAAATCAGAGCAGTTGAATCTTTGTCCCGGGATTGTTGCGGCTGCCCGGCCTTCTGAACGGCTCACAGGAATTCAGTAATATCAGAATACGGATGATTGGCTGACCGGAGACGAAAGTGGTTGATTGGTTGCGGATAATGCTTTTCCTGGTTTAAATGAATACCAGGGCATCCTTGATTATTTTGCTGTTGTTGGTGCCGTACAATTTTATCCCGACACAGGGGATGGCATCCTGAAGTATGTCCTGGACCGGCATCAGCGCATCCCTGATATCTTCTATATCGTTCATGTCATCATACTCTTCCAGGGGCATGTAGAGATGAATATAAAGAATGTATTCCGGATCGTTTATCTTTTTGAGGATTCCCAGTATTCTGGAAAGCCACATCATTGATGCGGTATTGAAATATTCAATATTCAGTCTCAGATTGGTGATTGGTTTGGCTTCCAATGCATATTCACTTATCCAGTTCATGACAGGCTCATAAACCTTTGCAGCATTTTCCGGAATCGACTTTCCGGAAAACACAAGCTCACCGGAATTCTGACTCAGATCAACCCGGGGAGTTTTTGCAGTCTTTTCAAGTATGAAGTTGTTAAGTGACATTTTATAATATTATAGCGGAAGAAAACATGGCAATATCAGTTTCAAAAATACTTGATATGGTGTTAAGAGGAAAAATTTTTGTCAAATACTATTGAACAATAGTCAATAAATTCGGCGTTTTATCAACAAATTTCTCATCCGGGCATAAAAACGGATCAGGTTTCCTGTATGATCCGCAGGCTGAAACACGCGTTAACTTTTTTTACAGGACGGTTTCTTTAACAAATTTTATTACGGCTGATGAGGGCGAAATATACATCAGATGAAAGGCAGAAGAACAGGTTTGCTGTTTATTGCAGAAGCGAACAGGAGCGGCACAATAGAAATGTTTTTAGCTGAGCAGGGCTGCCGGGGATATGCTGATTGAATACGGTAACAGATCCCACGGGGCACAGGGTGATCCGGATGAATTAATTTTAGTAAATTGTATCCTGAAATTTTAATGCAGAAACCATGAAAAGAGTGATAATTCTGATCCTCCTTATTGCAGCCGGCATTATTGCCCGGGCGCAGATGAAGGCAGGGGTTGCCCGGAAATCAATTACTCCCGGGACACCAGTCTGGCTGACAGGCTATGCAAGCCGTGACAGACCATCCACGGAAGTATTGCATGATCTGTGGGTCAAGGTCCTGGTAATAGAGGAAAACAGCAAAAGCAGGATAGTTATCGTGACAACAGATATTCTCGGCTTATCACGGGATATATCGGAAGAGGTTTTCCGCAGGCTTTCCCTGGAACATGGAATTGACCGTTCACAGCTTATCCTCAGTTCGTCCCATACCCATTCCGGTCCTGTGATATGGCCGGCCCTGAGTATTATTTTCGATTTTGACCAGGAAGATCAGAGAGCCGCGGTGAGATATGCTGAAAAACTTACCGGTGATATTGTGGAGGCAGTCAATATGGCATTTTCCTGCATGGAGCCGGTGATGTTGTCATATGGCAGGGGAAATGCAGATTTTGCAGTAAACCGGCGTCAGGTCACCTCCGAAGGGGTGGTGATCGGACTGAATCCTGACGGACCCGTTGATCATGACGTGCCTGTTCTGAAAGCATCGGATATGAACGGCAATACAAGAGCAATTCTTTTCGGCTATGCATGCCACAATACCACTTCGGCTTCATTTCTCATCAACGGCGACTATTCAGGTTTTGCACAGATTGAGGTGGAAAAGATGTATCCGGGGGCAGTTGCTATGTATATGGCAGGCTGTGGTGCTGATCAGAACCCCGGTCCGAGGGGTACGCTTGAGCTGGCAGCTGAACACGGGCTTAGCCTTGCTGAAGCTGTGAAAAGTGCCATGGAAGGGGAAATGAAACCTGTCAGGTCTCCGCTTCGTACAAGTCATACCGTGACGGAACTGCAATTCGGGCTTTTTGATCCCGGAATATACCGCCGGGAAATGACAGAAGGGGATATTTACATGCAAAGACGTGCCAGGCTGATGCTTGAAGCTTATAACAAGGGATGGGATATGTCGAAATACAGATATCCCGTTCAGGCAGTGAGGTTTGGTAATGATTTTACCATTCTTGCACTGACCGGGGAAGTAGTACTGGATTATTCCATTGCCGCAAGGAAGAGATATCCCCGCGAAAATATGTTCGTAGCCGGATATTGTACTGAGGTGCAATGTTATATACCTTCAAGAAGAATTCTCCGCGAAGGGGGCTATGAAGCCGAAAGCAATATGATATATTATGGTTTCCCGGGAGCATTCACCGAAGATGTTGAAGACAGGATAATGGATGCTGTTACCCTGGTAATGAAACGCACGGGAGCCGGGAGGTGATCATGGCGGTTTCCGGCTGAGGGATTTTATATGTTTGTTTTTCTGTAATGACGTGTTGAACCAATATTTTCATTTATGCAAAGATTGTTGATCATTTTAAGCCTGTTTACGGCTTTGACAGTAACAGCTGCGGCCCAGGATTACACTACCGGTATCGGATTCAGGGGTGGTCTTTTTAATGGCTTAACTGTTAAACACTTCATAAAACAAAACAGAGCTGTTGAAGTGCTTCTGGCATCAAGGTGGAAGGGTTTTGAAGCAACCGGACTGTATGAGATCCATCATAATATCGGAAATATTGACAGGCTGAAATTTTATTTTGGTGCCGGAGGGCACCTTGGTGTTTATAACGGTAAGCATACAGGATGGGATGATAATGAGGGAGCCTATCCTGTTCTTGGTGCAGATCTTATTCTTGGCATTGAATACAGTTTCAGGGAGGTACCGATAAATCTTGGTTTTGACTGGAAGCCGGCCTACAATATTCTGGGATCAAGGTTTGTGGCTGACGGAGCTGCCTTTTCCATAAGGTTTATTTTCTGACAGATATTTTCTGACAGATATTTCCGGCAGCCAGGTGTCAGGATATTTTCTTTTTATTTTTACAGATCCCTTAAAAAAACCGGAGGATTTTCATATTAATTCAAAAAATCATTTACAATTCATCTGTTATTAGTAATTTTAAATTGATTAACCAAAATCAATCTGACCAATTACTATGAAAACAAATCTGACACTTTTAATCCTGTTATGTCTGATACCTTTAAGCGGATTATCCCAGGAGAAATTCAACGGACTTGATATGAATATGGGGAATCTTTACAGGCTGTCTGATGCCAGATCCCGTTCAATCAGTCCTGAAAACTTTAGTGGTGAAAAGGGTAAGGGAGGCATGGCTGATCCTGCAGACAGGGATAAACCCAATGTTGCCAATGCGGCCAATGCTGCACGCGATCTCGGGCAGGGCTGGAAAGTTAATCCCTATGTCAGAATTCAGCCCGGAGAAACTTTTACTCTCGCCGAAATTGACGGTCCGGGTGCAATTCAGCATATCTGGATGACCCCTGCCGGCAACTGGCGTTTTTCCATTCTTCGAATCTATTGGGACAATGAGAAGGAACCTTCAGTGGAATGTCCCGTGGGCGACTTTTTTGGAATGGGATGGGGCAGTTATGCACAACTGACTTCGCTGGCAGTATGCGTTAATCCCGGCAGCGCATTCAACTGTTACTGGATGATGCCATTCAGGAAAAAATGCAGGATAACAATGGAAAATACAGGGGATACTGATCCGATGACGCTGTATTATCAGATTGACTATACCCTTACCGATGTCCCTTCGGATGCTGCCTATTTCCATGCCCAGTATCGCAGGCTTAATCCCAATGTGACTTCCGACTATACCATTGTTGACGGTATCAGGGGAAAAGGTCATTATGTCGGGGTATATATGGCATGGGGTGTTAACAACAACGGCTGGTGGGGAGAAGGTGAAATCAAGTTTTTCATGGATGGAGACACCAGGTTTCCGACTATATGCGGAACCGGAACAGAAGATTATTTTTGCGGATCATATGATTTCGACACACGGAAAAAGAATCCTGCAGGTGTTGAGGAAGTTAACTATACTGAATTCTGTACGCCTTATGCCGGATTGCATCAGGTGATCCGCGGAGACGGTCATTATAATGTAATGCAGCGTTTTGGCATGTACCGCTGGCATATTCTGGATCCCATACGTTTTGAGAAAGACCTCAGGGTTACCATTCAGGATCTGGGATGGCGGCATGGCGGAAGATATCTTCCCCAGAAATCCGATATCGCTTCCGTATGCTTCTGGTATCAGACAGAGCCGCATGCAAAATTTCCTCAGATACCGGGATGGAGAGAACTCGAAGTAAACTGATGACAATGATACAGTAATCAAAAACACATATTATTAAAAATACAGCAGATGGAAAACAAAAAACAATCAAAGGAGCAGATACAGAAGGTAACAGGACGACGAAAATTTATTGCCAGTGCAACAATGGCTACCATTGGTACTATTGGCGCTGCCGGTATAATATCTTCATGCAGCAGGAAAGCAAAGGAGAAATTGCCGGTTCTTCTTAATGAGGCTCCGGATGGCAGGGTACTCAGAGCCGGTCTTATAGGATGCGGAGGAAGGGGTACCGGTGCGGCAGTCAACTTTCTGGATGCCGGTCCCAATCTTGAGATTACCGCCCTGGCCGATATTTTCCAGGACAAGATAGATAACTGCAGGGCACAGCTAAAGAAGCAGAAAAATGTGGAAATACCTGATGACAGATGTTTTGTGGGTTTTGACAGTTACCGGCAGGTGATGGAATCAGATGTTGATATTGTCCTGCTTTGTACTCCCCCTCATTTCCGCCCGGCACATATTGAAGCTGCAGTAAATGCCGACAAGCATATTTTCCTTGAAAAGCCGTGTGCCGTTGATCCTGTCGGGGCAAGATCTGTACTGGTATCGGTTGAGAAGGCAAAACAGAAAGGACTGTGCATGGTCAGCGGTACCATTTACAGGGTATCCAGGGATTACATGGAAACCAGGAGACGGGTGTTAAATGGTGAGATCGGGGATATGATCAGCGCTCATGTTATAAGGAACGGGGGATCCTTGTGGGTCAGATCACGCCAGCCCGGCTGGACAGACATGGAATATATGCTCAGAAACTGGGGTAATT